>JALXCX010000457.1 GCA_026990725.1 Desulfobulbaceae bacterium | reverse complement strand
AACTCTCAATTGATCTTGAGAATAAAAGACTGCGTTGTCAGCAGCAGGTCGTTGAGATCCTTTCCGGATACAGACAGCTCCATGTCGCTTTACTTCGAACACAATCCGTTGAGACCTCACGCCAGCTGCTCCATAGTCGTCTTCCCGAAATTCAAAGTAAGGATATCGCCTATATCGAAGGGCCGTGTACAGGATTTCTGGCATCGCTTGATCAGACCGGGCCAGGGAAAGTTTCTGAACAGGTCATTTCAGGCCCGTCCTTGAGCGCTCTGCTGGAAAGTGGTGCGTATCAGGAGGTTATCAATGCCTTTGATGCTCTGCCTGTTTCACCGGGTCAATATCCGGCCTTTGATGATTCCTACAGCTATGGGATTGCCCTGCTTAAAACTGGACGAGAATACGAAGCCCGAAGAGTTCTCAATGATTTGTATGTCCGCTCCGTGGATCTTGATCAGATCAGCCAGGGGAACCTGATCAGGCTGCTTGCAGATCTTAACTTTGGCCTTGGAGACTTTGCAACGGCCCAAAAACGATACCAGGAATTACGCCGGATTTTTGGTGAAGCTGATGCCAACAGTATCTGGGCCGGCAGTCAGCTGGCTGCTCTTGATTATTCATACGACCATACTGATCAGGTACAGTCGTATGCCTCTTTGTTGAAAAAGTTTCTTGCCTATAATGCCCCTCGGGATGGTTTTGCCGTCTCTGGTAGCGCAGAACTTTTTCTTAAAAAATATCCCCGATCTCAACTGCAGTCAAATGTTCTTGATTTGAAGAAAAAATCAGATCGTGCCGCGGAAAAGTGGTTTGCCGGCCTGTTGACAGAAATCGATAGATTGAGTACTGAGCAAAAAGAAGCTCAAGCGCTTGAACTGATCGGCAAGATTCCACCTGCAGCTCTTCCAGCCGATAAACTGGCGATTCTAAGGCTTACTAAGGCCCGACTCGGTGCGGGGCAGGAAGGCCAACAGCCCTCGACTGATGGGATTCAGGAGGAAATTCTCGAGGTTAACCCTTCCGGTCAGACAGCCTCTGGAACAGAAATTGAAGACGGGGGCAACAGCACCGCTTCTGGTGCCTCTGCTGCTGATGACGGACTGCAGAGGACCTGGAATCAGGCAATGGCTGATATGCAGGCCAGGAATTATGATCAAAGCATAGAGTTGTTTTCCGGATTACTTCATACTCCGTATGCAGACCGGGCCAGGGAACGAATCCGGGAAGCGTCTCTTCTGGCAGCACAGAAAAGCCGGAAAGAGGCTGCTGAATTGTTTGTCCGCTCCAACAGGGCTACGGATACACAGGCAAGACGTAAACTTTTGCTCTCGTCACGGGCCTTACTGGAAAATATTTTACGTAAATATCCCCAATCCGGTCTGGAGAATAAAGTGCGTCGTAATCTTCATAAAATAGATCAGGAACTGTCAGATATTGATCAGACCAGGGAATCAATTCCCCAGCCTGTAGAGCATAATTTCCCGCAGCAGGGAACTATTTAAGACATTAAGAAACAAAAAGAATACAGGGAACCATCAGGTAATCTGCATAACTAAAACATATGGGAGTAATGGCATGAACAAAAATCTTGTAATTGGAATACTGGCTGGGTTGCTGGTTTTGGCTTCTCTGTGGGGACAGGTCAACAACAAAACTAAAAAGGCACTCGAGTATGAGTTGAAAGCACCTGCCATGGCACATAGTGAAAAAGTTAAAACAACAGTTGTTTCCCATAAGGCAGTCCATACAGCTCCAGCTGTTCATGCTGTAAAAACACAGGTTACCCATAAAGTTGTCAAGGCTGTTGCCGGTCCTTCTGCTGCTGAATTAGCCGATGCCAAAAAAATGCTGGAAGTAACTGAAAACCAGTTAAAGGGAGTACGACAAAAGCTTTCTGCACTGACAGGGCAGAACAAATCTTGTCAGGCTCAGCTTGCCCAAAAAGACAAGGCTTTGGCCGCTTTGAATGGCGAAAAGAGTAAACTTGCCGATAGCAACAGTAAGCTTTCAGCAGAGCTTGTCAGCGTGAAAAAAGCTATGGCCAACTCTGGCAATAAAGACAAACTGCAGGTTGCGGCTTTACAACAGAAGTTAACTGAGATGACGAACGCCTTGCAGGAACGAGGGGAACAGTTTAAAAAGGCCCATGATGAATTTACTGCTGCGGCTCAGCAGTCTGCTGAGCGTATCAAGGATCTGGAAGAAAAACTTGCCGCATCAGATACTGTTGTTCAGGATCTGCAGGAAAAGCTTGAGGATGCTGAGGCCAAAGCCGCCCAGCTGCTTGACGAGTCAAAAGTTGCCAGCGACTATGAAGTTGCCCAGGCTCAGGTTGTCGGCCTTGAAAAAATTATAGAAGAAAAAGATGCCGCCCTTGAGGAAACAAGCAATGAACTTGATAAATTGCGGGTTAATACGGATGTTCTTCTTTCCAGAATAGCAGACCAGCAGGATGTAATTCAGGAACTGAGTAATGAGAAACGTGATTTCATTAAAGAGCTTGCTTCAAGAAATAAAGAACTGGCCGACCTGAACGATCAGCTTCTCAAGGCCCCTGTTAAGGAGTAAACTTGGGAGCTGTGTTTTTAGCATAATTCTTTTGCCATGAAGGCTCAGGTACTGCAGCAAACAGTTGATTTGCAGGTAAACCCTGAGCCTCTTGTTTTTTCTGATTACCCAAGACCTGAACCAGGTCCTGAAGAAGTCCTTCTTCAGGTTCGTTTCTGCGGTGTTTGTCATACAGAACTTGATGAAATCGAGGGCCGTACTCCTCCTCCTGCTTTTCCCGTAATTCCCGGACATCAGATCATAGGAAGGATTGCAGACCGCGGTTCTGCTGTAACCAGGCATGCTGTAAATGATCGTGTCGGCGTAGCCTGGATTTACAGTTCCTGTGGACATTGCCGTTTTTGCCGACAGGGGCGTGAGAATTTATGTCCTGATTTTTTGGGCACCGGCAGGGATGTCAATGGCGGGTATGCGGAATATCTTGTGGTGCATCAGGATTATGCCTTTAAAATTCCTGAAAAACTTGTTGGTTCTGAAACAGCCCCATTGCTCTGTGCCGGAGCCATCGGCTATCGTTCATTACAGCTTACCGGACTTAAGAATGGCGATCCACTAGGGTTGACCGGCTTGGGTGGTTCCGGTCACTTAGTTCTCAAGCTGGCCAGACATCATTTTCCGGATTCTGAAATCTATATTTTTACCCGAAACCTTGTTCAACAGGATTTTGGTTTGGAGCTTGGCGCAACCTGGGCAGGAAATATCGGCACACCACCTCCCCGAAAACTCCAGGCCGTCATTGATACAACTCCGGCTTGGAAACCTGTTTTGGCAGCTTTGGAATGTCTTCTTCCGGGGGGCCGAATTGTGATTAATGCCATACGCAAAGAAAGCACTGATTCAAACCTGCTTGCCCAAATAGATTATCCACGCCATTTATGGCTGGAAAAAGAAATTAAATCCGTGGCTAATGTCTGCAGGTCAGACGTGGATGATTTTCTTCATCTGGCTGCAAAGCTGGATATTCGTCCTGAGGTTCAAGTGTATCCGCTTGACGAAGCCAACCGCGCTCTTTATGATTTGAAAAATAAAAATGTACGGGGTGCAAAGGTGTTGGCGGTTTCCTGAATTTTTGGATTGTTTTTTATCTGTCCGGGCCTACGCTGTGATAAAAAGCAAATAGACATATTTTTCTTTTGGTTCAGCATAAAGAAAAATCCGGCAAAAACGTTGGCAGCCTGTGTTCTTTAACATTTTTTATTTCCTGATTCTTAAATACTGCGGATTGTTGACGTTGACAAACTCTTTGATGTCGCTTAGTTCTAGTTTCCTGTTTTTATTTTTATCTATAACGCTTCAAACTTCAGCCTTAAACGAATGAGCATGTCTTCTGTACAATCAAAAAAAATAGATGCTGCTTCCTGTTGCCTTCATTATCTCACAGCTGGTGAACCTGAGAATGCAGTAGTCATACTTCTCCATGGAATGAAATTTAATGCAGGCACCTGGGAAGATCTTGGAACAATCGAAAAACTAGCCGATGCGGGGTATTACCCGGTTGCCCTTGATATGCCCGGTTTTGGCGAGTCTTTGGTTTGTGATGCGGAACAGGACAAGGTGTTATCTGAGTTTATTCGCCAAAATGAATTTGACCGCCCGGTTCTGGTCGGACCGTCAATGGGCGGGCGAATAGCGCTTGAATTTGCCCTGAATCATCCGGGGATTCTTGGGGGCTTAATATTGGTTGGTGCTGTAGGGGTTGAAGAAAACAGAGACCGGCTGGCAGATCTTGACCTTCCGGTTTTACTTTTATGGGGTGGTGAAGACCAGATTTCACCTCTTGCCAACAGCGAAATACTTCTAAACGAAATTTCCGATGCACAACGCATTATAATTGAAGGCGCACCCCATCCCTGCTATCTGGATCAGCCGGATGTCTGGCATGCCGCAGTTTTTAAATACTTAAGCAGTTTAAGGAAAGAGAAGTAGAAAAAGTAAAAAGAATACATAGAACAATCATCTGAAATCATGAAGATTGTCATTGAATCGGTTATTACTGGTAGGCAAAATTAATGTATATTTGGGACGAGAATGGGAAAAACACTTATCATTGCTGAGAAGCCAAGCGTGGCAGCAGATATTGTCAAGGCTCTGCCTGGCTCTTTTAAAAAATCTAAAACGCATTACGAGAGCAGTGATCATATTGTTTCCTATGCTATTGGTCATTTGGTTTCTATTGCCTATCCTGAAGATATTCATCCTGATTTTAAAAAATGGAGTTTAGGCAATCTGCCGATCCTGCCGGAATCCTTTCCTTTAACCGTCTTGCCCAATACCAAGAGTCAGTATAATGCGTTGAGTAAACTCATCCGCAGACGTGATGTGGATGTTATTGTCAATGGCTGTGATGCCGGTCGCGAAGGGGAATTGATTTTTAAATATATTTTAAAACAGGCCTTTACAAAATCTGTTGCCGGAAAAACAATTCGCAGGCTCTGGCTGCAGTCAATGACGCTTGGTGCTATCCGTGAAGGCCTTGCAAAACTTCGTGACAATGAAGAAATGCTGCCCCTTGAAGACACAGCTTTATGCCGTTCTGAGGCAGACTGGCTGATCGGTATCAACGCGACAAGAGCCCTTACCTGTTATAATTCCAGGCATGGCGGATTTCGTAAAACTCCGTGTGGACGTGTCCAGACGCCAACATTATCACTGCTCGTTAAACGTGAAGCCGAACGCAGAGCTTTTACCCCTACAGATTACTGGGAGTTGCGTGCATCTTTTGGCTGCGAATCAGTACATTATGAGGGTTTGTGGATTGATACGGATTTCAAAAAGGATCCAGACAACCCGCATGCCAGAAAAAATCGTCTCTGGGACGAGAAGCAAGCAACAGCTATTGTTGAAAAATGTACAGGAAAAGAGGCAAAAGTCGAGGAGACCAGCAAGAAAACCAGCCAGTCCTCTCCAAGCCTGTATGATTTGACACTCTTGCAGCGGGAAGCGAATTCCCGGTTTGGTTTTTCTGCAAAAAACACGTTGACTCTTGCCCAGGCTTTATATGAGCGGCATAAGCTAATAACCTATCCCCGGACAGACAGCCGTTGTCTGCCTGAAGACTATCTCCCGACTGTTAAAAAAGTCACAGAGCGTCAACAGGAATGGCAATATGGAAAGTTTGCCAGAGAGGCACTTGAAAAAAAATACCTGAAAAAAAGTAAACGGATTTTTAATAATAAAAAGATCAGTGATCATTTTGCCATTATTCCTACATCCGGTTTGCCCGGGACCTTATCTGAACCGGAACTCAAAATTTACCAGATGATTGTCCAGCGTTTTCTGGCTGTTTTTTTTCCTGCGGCAGTTTTTCATAAAACACGAAGACTCTCCGTTGTTGAAAAAGAAACGTTTCTTACAGAAGGAAAGATTCTGGTTGAGCCAGGCTGGAAGGCTATTTATGGAGCCAAATCCGGGGCAGGAGATGCGACAATGCTTGCCGCCCTGCCCGAAGGGAAACCTGTCTGGTGCGAAGAAATTGACAAAGCAAAAAATGAAACAAAGCCGCCACCCCGTTTTTCTGAGGCAACTCTGCTTTCTGCCATGGAGCATTCAGGTAAATTTGTTGATGATGAAGAACTTGCCCAGGCAATGAAAGAACGGGGCCTGGGGACTCCGGCCACCCGGGCTGCAATAATTGAAAAATTACTTGGAGAAAAATATATTGTACGCGAGCAACGAGAACTGATTCCAACGGGCAAGGCGTTTGAATTGTTGGCCTTACTCGAAGCGCGTGAAATTGATGTATTGGCTTCACCGGAACTTACCGGCGAGTGGGAATACAAGCTGAACCAGATTCTTAAAGGCAGTATGACCCGTGAACAGTTTATGCAGGATATTCGGGATAAAACTGCTGAAATTGTTGAAAAGGTAAAGGTCGGTGATGGTTCAGAACGCCAGGAGGCCAAGTTCTCGCCCGTTGATGACCGTATTTTTTATGAAACGGCAACTGCTTTTGAGTCTGAAGACGGCAAACTCATGATTCGCAAAGTCCTTGGCGGCAGGGTTATGGAGGAGGGGGAAATTATCCGTTTGATTCAGGGCGAAACACTTGGGCCATATAGTGATTTCCGGTCAAAAAAGGGAAAACCGTTTACGGCCACAGTCCGAATCCATAATTCAAAGGTTGATTTTCAGTTTGCTGATTCTCTTGAGTCCCTTGATCTTGATGAAATTAAAAAACAGGAACCTCTTGGCCTATCTCCAGTTGATAAAACTCCGGTTTATGAGGCACCAATGGCTTTTATGTCAGAATCAGCCCTGACAGGTGATAAAAAGAAAGGTTTGCGAATTGGCAAGATTATTCTTGGACGCCATATAGATCGGGACTATGTTGAACAGTTGCTTAAAGTTGGGAAAACAGAGCTTATTAACGGTTTTATTTCAAAGAAAAAAAGACCATTTGATGCCTATCTGCTCCTGGATAACAAAGGAAAGCTCACATTTGAATTTCCGCCCAGAAAGAAAAGAGCGAGAAAAAAACAGGGATAAGGTATAGAGTAAATTATGGGATGCGGTGGATGTCTTCCGCATTGATGTCATTCATTCTGAGACCTATATTTTATATGAGAGAGTTGAAAAAAGAACATCGTGAGCGGACTGGTCTTGAGCTGGTTAAGCTCTGCGCTGAGGTTGCCCTTGAGACCAAGGCAATCGATCTTGTTGTCCTTGACGTACGCGGCATTTCTTCGTTCACAGATTTTTTTGTTATTATGAGCGGACGTTCCAGCCGTCATGTCCAGGGGCTTGCCGAGGCAATAGAATCTGAATTACGCTCCAAGCGCGTGAGCAGTAAACATGCAGAAGGACTGCAGGACGGACTTTGGGTTCTTCTGGATTACGGCGATATTGTTGCACATATCTTTTACAGTGATAAACGAGAATTTTATGATCTGGAAGGGTTGTGGCACGATGCCCCCCGGCTTGATCTGCAAGAGTTAGGTATTGAGGATATAGAGGAGAGCTGATGAGTGCTGATCGACCGGTCATGCTGGCTATTCTTGATGGCTGGGGCATTGCCCCGCAAGGCCCGGGCAATGCGGTTTCTCTGGCCGACACTCCTCATATGGATAAATGGCAGCATGAGTATCCGAGCACAACACTGGTAGCCCATAACGGTCTGGTTGGTCTGCCGGAAGGGCAAATGGGTAATTCAGAAGTCGGTCATCTCAATATTGGTGCAGGACGCATTGTCTATCAGGATTATACCCGTATAAACATGGCTGTCGAAAAGGGTGATTTTTTTACTAATCCAACCCTTACCGGAATCATGGACAGAGTACGGGAAAAAGGCAGCACTCTGCATATCTGCGGTCTTCTTTCCGACGGTGGTGTTCATTCCCATGTCTCCCATCTTATTGCGTTGCTGGAAATGTCTGCCAGGCGTCAACTGGATCCAAGGGTCCATTGTTTTATGGACGGACGGGATACTCCGCCATCAAGTGGTGCTGACTATATGAGAGAACTCACCAGCGCTCTGCAACGTATTGGTTCTGGAAAAGTAGCCACTGTTTCAGGCCGATTCTGGGCCATGGATAGAGATACACGATGGGACAGGGTTAAAAAAGCCTGGCAGGCAATGGTTGACGGGCAGGGGGGTTTTGAAAATGATCCTGTTGATGCGGTTTGTACAGCGTATAAACGAGATGAAACAGATGAGTTTATTCAGCCAACTGTGTTGCTTGATAAGCTAAAAGAACCTGTGGGTACGATACAGGATGGTGATGGAATCATTTTTTTTAATTTTCGGGCTGACAGGGTACGAGAGCTTTGTCATGCCTTTTCTGATGCCGATTTTACTGGTTTTTCAATAAAAAAACGGCCCAAGCTGCTTGAACTTGTCACAATGACGCAGTATGAAGCCGATTTTCCTTTTCCGGTTGCCTTTCCTCCCCTGACTTTGACGCATATTCTGGGTGAAGAGGTGAGTAATGCCGGACTGCATCAACTCCGGACTGCTGAAACTGAAAAATATGCCCATGTCACCTATTTTTTTAACGGCGGCAGGGAAGAGCCTTTTCCCGGTGAAGACAGGATACTTATTGAATCGCCCCGTGATGTTGCCACATACGATCTCAAACCTTCCATGAGCGCTGTTGAACTCACCGATTCGTTACTGGCTGCTTTGCAAGATCAGGAACTGGCTGGAACTCCGTATGATCTGGTTATTCTCAATTTTGCCAACGGAGATATGGTCGGCCATACCGGGATAATTGATGCAGCAGTCAAGGCCTGCGAAACCGTTGACACCTGCCTGGGACGTATTGCAAAATATTTTGAGAAAAAGGGTGGAACGCTGCTCATTACAGCAGATCATGGGAATGCTGAAATTATGATTAATCCCGAAACCGGAGAACCATTTACAGCCCATACACTGAGTCCTGTTCCGTTCATACTTGTCAGTACAGCACATAAAAATGACACTCTTGCACCAGGAGGCGCACTAAAGGATATCGCTCCAACTCTCCTTGACTTGCTCGGTCTTGCAAAACCTGATGAGATGGAAGGAGTATCTCTTTTGCACAGGTCATAAATAAAACAGTCGGTACACGTGCATGTAAGGATTTCATGACCCAGGAGATATACCCAAGCATTCTGAAACGCTACCTGTCGACTTTTCTTGATTCAGTGTTCATGCTTTCAATGTTGATTCTTGTGAGCTTTCTGTTTCAAAAAGACAGTCAAACAGTAACCTATGCTCGTATAGGGATGATCTTTTTTCTTTTCCTGGTTTACGAGCCATTTTGTACAAGTAACTATTGTACTATTGGGCAGAAAATAACCGGCGTGAGAGTCAGGACAGTCTTTCAAAGAGAAAAGATTACATTACCAAAGGCTTATCTGAGGATTGTTATTAAAATCCTCCTTGGCTTTGTGTCCTTTTTTTCCATACCCTTTACGCCACATAAAAGAGCGATTCACGATCTCGTTGTCGGCTCTGTTGTGATAGAGAGTTCTCAATAATACTTGTCTGTAACCAGCATGGCTGGACCAAATTTTGGGTCATAGCCACAACAAACAATGAAAGTGATGCAATAGCTGGAGTTTTGAACTCTACTTTCATATAAACAGAAAGTGGTTACAGGCATGAGTTTATTTATCTGTTTACATTTTTCATATAAAATATGTTGGTGAAAAGATGAGATATATAAGTACACGCGGCAATATTCCTTCCATGGATTTTAATGAAGCGGTAATGATGGGCCTTGCCCGGGACGGAGGGTTGTTACTGCCGGAGGAGCTGCCCTCTGTTGATACTGGAAAGCTTGCCAGCTGGATCAATCTTCCCTATCAGTATCTTGCCGTTGAAGTTCTTGATATGTTCACAGGATCCCTACCAAGGCTTGATCTGGAGATTCTTGTCGAAAAATCTTATAGCTCATTCAGCCATCCGCAGGTTACGCCGGTTCGCAGGGCAGGGGAGTTGTATATTCTTGAACTGTTTCACGGCCCGACTCTGGCCTTTAAAGATGTCGCCCTGCAGCTTCTGGGGAACCTCTTTGAGTATGAGCTGCAGAAGAGCGGTTCGTTTATGAATATTATTGGCGCAACTTCAGGGGATACCGGAAGTGCTGCCA
>JALXCX010000456.1 GCA_026990725.1 Desulfobulbaceae bacterium | reverse complement strand
ATCGTACAGCCGGGCTCAAAAATCAGTTACCTGGTGACCGCCGATGCCATGGGGGGATGGGCCTATCACTGTCATCTCCTCTATCATATGTTGGCTATGTTCCGTAAAGTTGTCGTATCCTAGTGAGGTGCAAGGATGAAAAAATATATAACAGTACTGGCGTGTTCTCTTTTTCTGAGTAGTCCGGCATGGAGCGGCGAGATGATTGATGATCCGTTGCTGACCATGGTGCTGGTCGATCAGCTGGAAGTCAGGGTCGGGGATGGCGATGATCCACTCTCCTGGGATGCCGAAGGTTGGCTTGGTTATGATCTCAACAAACTCTGGATCAAAACCGAAGGTGAGTATGTGGATGGCCAAGGTGAAGAGGTTGAACTTCAGGCCCTGTACTCCAGAGCAATAGCGCCTTTCTGGGATCTGCAGATAGGCTGGCGGGGTGATATCCGGCCCCAGCCGAGACGTAACTGGCTGGCCCTGGGGATAAAAGGACTGGTCCCCTATTTCTTTGATGTGAATGCAGCAGTTTTTATTGGGGAAAGGGGTCAGACCGCAGCCAGATTGTCAGTTGAATATGAAATCATGCTGTCCCAGAAACTCATCCTGGTGCCGGATATTGAAGTCAATCTCTATGGCAAGGATGACTCGGAACTCGGGCTTGGCTCCGGCCTTTCAGACACTGAAGCCGGCCTGCGGCTCCGCTATGAAATTCGCCGTGAGTTTGCGCCCTATATTGGCCTTACCTGGAAACATCTTTACGGTGACACAGCAGATTACGCAGACGACGCGGGAGAGGATACTGATGATATCCGAGTAGTCGTCGGTGTCAGGGCCTGGTTTTAAGGCTGTACCGGAACAATACAAAAGAATACAGGATGTTTTGTTCGGAATCTCTTCTGTTGTCGGTGTGCGGCGCCGCTTACCGGCGCCGCACATTTCTGTCCCCAGGGTCCGGTGGCTTAGAAGTCAATCTGGCTGAAAAAAGAAACACTCCCCTGTTCAATAGCCATTTTCAGCTTGGTGTCATGGCCGATGCCGTTATTGACATATCCGGGAATAGCTGAAGGGGAAACGATTATTTAATTGTAACCTGACCGTGACGTGGCTGCGATGATTTCTTTTTGGGCAGTTCTATCTTCAACACACCGCGTCGGTATTTTGCCTTGGCCTTGTTCAGATTGACCGGCGTCGGCAGGGCAATAGCACGCTCAAAACTGCCGTAAGCGCATTCTACCACATGATACCTGCCTTTGTCCGATTCCCGTTCTATCTTTTTCTCGCCTCGGATGATGAGAAAATTGTCCACCACCTCAATGTCAAAATCACTGCGTTTCATCCCCGGCGCCTCGATACGGACGATGATTTTGTTGCGGGAATCAAAGACCTCGGCAGCCAGTAGGCCCCAGCCGATACTGCGCTGGTTACTTTTCATGATTTTTTTACCGTTGTTTTTCCTGGCGGTCTTGGCGGGCGGGGAAAAGCGGGTAACGGCATTGGTTGCCCTGCGCGTCAGCTTGTTCCAGTCTTCAGTAACTGTTTCCCAAATCTGGCCCAAACCCTGTCGAAGTTGTGTCAATGTTGCCATTTTTCCACCTCCTTATTTATGTTTGTTGCCTGTACGGGACGCTGATCTGGCATACAGAAAAAACAGGTCCTGTAATCGGCAGCGTTAAGAGCACTGATGAGCAATGTTGGTTAGGTTAAAGAAGTATGCGATACACCTCTTTCACCTGCTCCCATTCCCTGGTGCCGGGATTCTTCAATTCCGGGTTAATCACCTTGAACACACGTGCCAGGCTGATGGTTATTGCGCCGACCAGCTCCGGAATTTTCTTTTCCACCATGTCGGAGATGCCAAGCTTGAGTGGAGGCAGGGTTGTCTGTTGCTCAAGAATGGGAGTAAGCAGGAGTTCTTCGTCAAGCTCCTTGAAAGTACGAATGGCCTGCTGCAGACCGGCGGTGATGGGGATGTCCTGATACTCAATGATGTCCCGGCCGTTTATACTGGCAGACACCTGGCCCAGCAGGAGAAGATCGCGTAACCGTTCTCCGATAAAACCGCTGAGCCGCTTAACGTCGCTTTTGTCTATGTCCAGTCCGGCCGCTCCCCGAAACAGTCGTTGCAGTTGTTTGATTCCCATAACCATGGTTCTTTCCTCCGCTGTCTTCCTGGTGACTGATTCGTTGCAGAATTGGTTTACTTTGTCTGTTTTGCCATTTTACGGGCTGTCAGGGCCGTGAATGTCAACATCCAGCCATACATCAGGAGTTCAATGCTGACCATGATGCCAATGACCCAGAGACCGGAAACCGGCCAGCTGATGCCCAAGATCACGGCAAACAGGATATCAATAACTCCGATAATCACCGGCATTATCCATTTCCATCCCAGCTTGCGCAGGCGAAATCCATAGACAATACGAATGATACCCATGGCCAGAAATATACTGCCAAGAAGCAGGGTCAGAGCCGCTGATGCGGCAACGGGATTTACCAGAATCAGCGCCCCGGCGCCGATGTACAGGACGGCGAGCAGGACATGGACCATCTTGCCCCGCCATTGTTCTTCTTTGGCCATGATGGACTGGACCAGGGCAAAGGTGCCGCTGACCATAATTATAGCTCCAAAAAAGAGGACGGTCACCAGGGTCATGGCTACACTTTGTAGCAGACCGATGCTGCCGGTTACCAGCATGAGAATGCCGAGGGTCAGCAGCCACCCCCATTTACGGGGCAGTTCCTCCAGCTCGAGCACGACCACTTCAGCGGTTATTTTTTCTTCCTTTTTTACCATTTGTTTCTCCTTTGTCAATGGATCGGAACAGACACAATAGTGTCCAGTCATGCCTGTTCCGATTATTGCCAGCAAGTTGTAGGACGCCTTGAAAAAATATCTTTTCTTCCCGTCTCTCGGAGTCTTTGTGTTGCGCTGCCTGCCCCGATTGCTTGTCATACGAAAAAATGTATCTTCGGAACCACGCTAACGGCTGCTCCCTGTGGTCAATTTTCTCGTCTTCCCTGACGGGCCAATAATCATTATTTCTCAGGCACCCTGTACATGCTCTTTATTTC
>JALXCX010000455.1 GCA_026990725.1 Desulfobulbaceae bacterium | reverse complement strand
GATTTTAATGTATTATGGGGCGAACAGGAGCTTAAACTTTTTCTCGCCGCAACAGGACTTATCAGCGCAAATACCCAAGGGTATCCCTCGCACCCCAGCCGTGCTCCGAAGCGACAGCTGGATTATATTCTGCACAGTCAGGAATTGAAGATGACAAATTTTTCAATTCCTGACGTCAGATTCTCAGACCATGCCCCTTTGCTCTGTGATTTTGTCAAAGATTGAAAAAAAAGATATCTTTTTTTAAACACCCCTGCCGGTTCTTATTCTGAACTTTCTTCACAGTTTTTACGATATGGGTTAATGGTCAAGACTGGAGAGCAGGCTGTTTTAACCACCTTATCTGCAATACTGCCGAACATGACCCGTTCAAGACCTTTATAGCCGTGGGTTCCCATGACAATAAGATCTCCCCGCTGTTCCCTTGTATAGTTGAGTATTTCATCGGTAACGTCTCCAGTCAGTACCATGCTTTGTACTTCCGGTACGCCGGCAGAATGAATGACGTCCTTGTTTTGTACAAGAAAATCGTCCATTTTTTTTTGTGCTGATTGCAGGAGCTGTTCCTCCAGATTTGGCAGGTTAACGGGCGGCACAAAGATTCCTGAGTAGTCTTCGAAATTTTGGACAACAAAAATGAGATGGAGTTGTGCTCCGAATTTTCCTGCAATGTATGCAGCCGATTCAACAATAGTGGCTGCGTTGTCGGAAAAATCAATCGGGGTAATGATGGTTTTGATTTCCTGCATGGTCACCTCCTGTTTTTTGAAAAAGCTGCGGTAATCTCTTTTACCACCAGCAGTGGTGAGATTGGTGTTCCCTTTATAATTACTTTAATCATCTCTCACTCTTTGTCCAATAGTGGATAACCGGAGATATTGTCGGGGTATTATCCTTAAAACAAAGCGGTTGACCCGTGAACTCAAGGCGAATATAGTTTTACGTTACATTGAAGTTTTTTGCATTAAGCAGTGTATTTATCATCTGGCCAGGAGAAAAGAATGGAATTTGAACCCAAGTGGATTGCCTGGGAAATAACCCGTCGTTGTAACCTGAAATGTGTGCACTGCCGCTCATCTTCTTCTCTTGAAGTGGACAATCATCCTGATTTTTCTTTTACCGAAGCTAAACGCGTGCTTGATGATATCAAATCCTATGCCAGCCCTGTTGTGGTTCTTTCCGGCGGGGAACCGTTATTGCGAAAAGATGTTTTTGACATTGCCGAGTATGGTACAGGCCTGGGCCTGCGAATGTGTCTGGCCACCAACGGAACCTTGGTGAACCGTGCAATCTGTCAGAAGATTAAGGATTCCGGTTTGAAGATGGTCTCTCTTAGTCTTGACGGAGCCAGTGCTGCGGTTCATGATGATTTTCGTAATCAGGAGGGTGCCTTTGCCGGGACAATGAATGCGATAAAGTTGTTTAACGAGTTTGGCATTAAATTCCTGATCAACTCATCGTTTACCAAGCGTAACAAGCAAGAGGCACCAAAAATTTACGAACTGGTTAAGGGGCTGGGAGCCACTGCCTGGTACCTGTTTATGATAGTTCCCACCGGACGCGGCGAAGAGATTATGGAGGAGTTGATTCCGGAATCTGAATACGAAGATATATTAAACTGGCATTATGATATGGAAAAGGATGAACCTGAAATGCTGGTTCGTCCTACCTGTGCTCCCCAGTATTACAGAATCGTGTTACAGCGGGCAAAAGAGGACGGGGGAAAATTTAAACGGAGAACACTTAAATTTTCTACTGGCGGCTCAAAAGGATGTCTGGCCGCGCAGTTGATCTGTCTTATTGACGTGGATGGCAATGTACTGCCCTGCAGTTATTTTCCCAAAGCCGGGGGGAACATCAGAGAACAGTCGTTTAAGGAGATTTGGGAGACATCGAAACTCTTTCTGGAACTTCGTGATTTTAAGGGCTATAAAGATAATTGTGGACGTTGTGAATATGTCAATGTTTGCGGTGGCTGCAGGGCACGTGCCTATGCCATGAGCGGTGATTATTTAGCTCAGGAGCCCTTTTGCTCGTATCAGCCGGGAAATATGAAATCCGGTGAATGACAACCAATTTGAGGCATCGAGGTGTTGAACACCATGAATGATACTTTTTTAAAAGCCTGTCGGGGCGAAAAAACCGATTATACCCCTGTCTGGTTCATGCGGCAGGCCGGGCGTTATCTACCTGAATATCAATCGGTACGCGGCAAAGTAAGTTTTCTTGAGCTTTGTAAGAATCCTGAACTCTGTACCGAAGTTACGCTCCAGCCCATAGATATTTTTGGTTTTGATGCGGCCATCATGTTTTCTGACATCCTGATTGCCATGGAAGCCATGGGGCTGAAACTTGAATTTCACGAGGGCAGGGGGCCGGTCTTTCCCGATCCTGTCCGTGTGCAGGCAGATGTTGATAAACTCATTATTCCCGATCCTGAAGAGACCATGCCCTTTGTCATGGAGACCATACGGCTTTTGAGAAAAGAGCTGAAAGTGCCCCTTATCGGTTTTTCCGGAGCACCTTTTACCCTGGCTACCTATCTTATAGAAGGCGGCTCTTCCAAGGTCTTTCTTGAGACCAAACGAATGGCCTTTCAGGCACCGGAACTGTATCATAGTCTGCTCAGTAAAATTACCCGATGCACCAGCCTGTATCTACAGGCTCAGGCGCAAGCCGGTGCTCAGGCCCTGCAGATTTTCGATTCCTGGGCAGGTATCTGGGGGCCAGAGGATTTTGAACGGTTTGCCTTGCCTTATGTACAGTCCATTATCTCAGACTTGCGAAAGATGACTGATATTCCCATTATATATTTTGCAAACAACGGCTCTACACTTATTGACCATACAAAGAGAGCGGGAGCTGATGTGCTGGGGCTGGACTGGCGACTTAATATCGGGGACGCTGTCCGGCGAGTGGGCAATCACGCAGTTCAGGGAAATCTTGATCCCCTTGCTCTTTTTTTGCCCAAAGAGGCGCTTGAGAAAAGGATTAAACAGCTTCTTGAGGATGCACGGGATGCAAAGGGGTATATTTTTAACCTGGGCCATGGTATTTTACCGCAGACCTCGCC
>JALXCX010000454.1 GCA_026990725.1 Desulfobulbaceae bacterium | reverse complement strand
TTATCGGTAAAAAAAAGAAACGCACTATCCTGCAGACGGGAAACATACAGAGTTGAACTGAAAACATTTGATTCCCGTAACCAGACCACCATATCATTTTCCTGCTCAAAAAGCTTTTCCATCTTCTGCAGCCTGTGCGACAACAATACTTTCCGCTGCACCACCGGAAATTTCTGCGTGACAAGATCCTGCATCACAGCCGGGATAAACACAAACCCATGGTCCGGGACAAGCCAGCCGCCAAGATTATCACGACCGGTACCAGCGTCGCTGAAAGCAGAATTTACATTTCTCAACAGTTCTGTGGCACAGTTTCTACGAAAAAGATCATACCCGTGTTTTGACTCGACATCGGCATTCAAATCGTCCGCCCGTCTCTCTATTGCCGCCAGATCCAGTCCTTTTCGGGCAGGCGGGAGCCAGGAAACAGAAATACGGCCACTGCGGGAAGGCAGAAGAATCCCCGATTCTGTTCTCATCTGAACGCCATGGACAACACCATTTCTTACTTCATGCAACCGACCCAAAATGGTCTCAAGCCAGGCATAGGCAACATCCTTGTGAGAGACCGACAGAAAAAACGCGCTTCTGGCCAGCCTGCTCTCCTGTTGAAGCTTAAAATATTCAGCCTCCACATCTTTTTTCTGTTCAGGCAGGCGGGCAACCGCTAAACGGGAAAACGGATCAAGAGTGCAGATTCTGCACTCTGCTATCGATCTGGTCACCACCAGGTATCGAGCTGCCTGGAGCAACAAATCCTCAGCCCGGTCTTGCCGGTTTGAACGACAAAGGTGGACAATAGATTTCAGCAAATGCTGGCGATAGGCTGAAAGCTTTTCCAGTTCCTCTAAGCTCAATTTTTTACTTTCAGAAAGTACAAACACGGCGCCTTCTGCAAGGGAAGCCCCCTGCAAAACGAGAGAAAAAAAATGCTGCTCAAGAAACAACGCCCGGAGTTCAGACACTGAAATCATTTTTTTTCCTGCCAGCTCCGACAACAAACCGCTGATCTGTTTCCGAACTAACATGATCCTGTCTCGAACCATCCCCGCTCCCAGTTCCCTGGCAAGCTCGTCCCGGATTTCCAGCATGCCGGGATCCTGCATAGACAAGCCATCAAACAGCCCCACCGACTCCAGCTCGACTTCGCCGGGCCGGGTGCATAACTGTCTGGCAAAACGAAGGTCTGATCTTGCTTCCTGTAACTGAAGAAGATCCTGCTCCTGCGCAATCAATAAATCAGTGAAATGTGCCTTCAGGCTGGAAAAAACCGGTGGGGTCAGGTAAAGACTTACCCGAGCAACAGACCGATTACTCAATTCGTTGTAAATGTATTTAAAATTTGACCACGAATCACGGGTTAATAAGAATAATTCTCCCGGGAAAAACTGATAATGAAAGACCGTTGAGCCAAGCTTGATGGCACTGTGACCGCCCGCAGCCTCACCGGTGTTGGCATTGACATAAATAAAATCAAGAAATGGGGACACCTCCCCTGCCCGAAGGTCCCCCGATAACCCGTTCAAGAACAGGATCAGCAGAAACAGAACAGACAGGATTCTACGCCTTCTGATACCCTTTAAGGACAAAGGCATATTCGACCTGACCTGCTATTTTCTTAAAATAGGGTAGCCTGGCAATGTCCTCCCTGGCAATTCCGGCCCGGCGCAGCCCCTGCCCCATGGCTTCAAAACTCACTGTTTCCTGTTCCCAGTCAACAATCCCGTGGTGACGGGCAAGAGATGTTATGAGTTGTATAAACCGCTGCCCGCTTTGCCCCCGAGAGACACTAAGTGATGTTGCCGCCACGACATCTTCTTCATAGCTCTTAAGCCTCAAGGCGACATCGCTCCCGCCACTCATACTGGTCATAGAGCCGGAGACGGAATCAAGTAACGTGGAAACTGTGTCAGAAGACTTGCCCGTTGAATACGAAACCGAACACCCCGAAGAGAGCAAAGCGGTAACCAGAACTGCTGTAGAAAAAAATAAAGAGAAAAACTTCATATTTTTTAGACGTCTTATTTTTTGACGCTGCTGCTTCCTGCTGTTTTCTGCTGCTTAATAACAAGTGAGGACAGGGTGTAGTTCTGTTCTACCTTACAGGTAGCCGTCACTACATCCGCTGACTCCATCAGCTTGAAAATTTCTTTTTTCAGTTGTTCGGCAGTAATTCCCTGGGTGGCTTCCAGCATACCGGCCAGCCAATTTATAGCCTCGCGAACCTGAGTTGCCAACATTGCCGGTCGGAAGACAACGGTTGTATAATTACTGTCTTTCAGAGCCTGCGCCTGATCTTTCCCAAGGGTTTTCGCCATGCCAGCCGGAAATTCTGCTGGTTTATAATCAGCGGCAAGCAACGGTTTCAAACTTGCTTTGCCATTGGCAAGATAAAACATTTTATCCGTCAAAACCAGGGCCGGCTGGGTAGCCTCTCCGGGCAGCAGGGACCAGTAATAGATGGTTTTACCATTCACCTGTTCTTTCTGCTCACTGGCAAAACCTCGTTCAGCAATCCTTTTCCGTAACGTATCCAAAAGTTTCCGGGCAATCTTATGATCACGAACTTCCAGAAACAAAACCACCTTAGGCAGGGGAAACAATCCGGTATTAACAACATCATTGACGACAAGGCCGAGCTGAGGCCCAACTGCCGCCATTGTTTCATCAAGAGATACGCCAAGCTCTTTACGAACCTGGGCATCGATCTGTTTATACTGATCCTTATTGGCCGCAGAAAGAACATTCTTCAGATAATCTTGACTTAACATAGAGACCCAGTAATAAAGCAAAGCCTTGTTACTGAGCAAACCAAGAGTGTAATTCTCTTTTGAGACAGCACTGTACTGATCTTTGAGCCAAGGGTGTAATTTCTCAAAAGTATAATCCATTTTTGATGACATCTGCAGGGAATCATTGTCTTCAGCAAGGACAGAACTCAGCGTTTTAATGCCATCTAAATACCTGGCAAGCTCACCGGCTTCTTTTTCTTTTGAGGAAAGTAAAAGAGAACGTACTTCGGCAAAATTAATATAGTTCCGGCTGTAAAGACGACCCGTAACAAATTGCGCCCAGTAGTCTTTTGTGGTTTGAAAAAGATCAAGTTCCTGTAGCCCTCCCCCAGAGGCCTTCTGTCTGAGAGCTTGCGTTATGTTCTCCGGGCTGTAGGCCAGAAGGACCACCCCATCCTTTGCATAGCCGTACACGACCTCGTTTTCGTCGATTTCAATCCGGCTCAGTTCAAGATCGCCAACAGTCTCCTTACTGATATTCTTACTCATCACAAGGCTTGCAAAGCTATCCAGAGGGCCGGCAACAGAAGAGGTAGCAAAAACAAGCAATGACTTTCGAGCTTCCTTTTCCGGATCGGCTTTAAAACGGTCTACATCCGGAGGCAAAAGAGCAACAACAGCATCATCTCCAAAAACCTGACGGAAAGCGGGATTGGTCATAACATCTGAAAGCCCATCATACACATCATCATATTCTTTCAGTCCCTGCGGGGGAACACCCAGCTCAGTCAAAACACCATGGACAACAGGCTTTGAACAAAAACGCCCCAGGGCTGTGCCGGGAAAGGTCTCCGACAGTCCTTTCAGGTCAATAAAGCTTGTTGTTGCCAGGGTATTTCGGGGAAGATAATCAGCATAATAATCTGCTGTCACTGGAGATGATGAACGGGTGAAATAGAAAGCAGCCCCGGCCGCCCCCAGAAGCAACAGGACAATAAGCACAATTTTTTTCATTTTTCAAACTCCTCAAAAAGAATAACCCGACCAGGCCGGATTAACGTTCCAATACTATCAAGTCATACAGATATTTTACGTTTTTCCACGCGCCTTGGGAACTCATTTTTTCATACTTTGAACTGTAGCCGACTAAAACCCGGCCAAACTCCTCCATTCCAGGCGGATTGATGAGTCTGGATGAATAAATGAAAGAAAGGTGGCATGGAGAAGCATTGGATCCCCCTGTCGCCCGGCCCCATACAGACTGTCACCAATAATAGGGCAACCAAGTCCCAGTTCATGGGCGGCATGAAGACGCAGTTGATGGGTTCTTCCCGTAAGCGGAATCAAGGAAACACGGGTTGTTGCAGCTGAAATCTCCAGGCGCTGCCACCGGGTAATACCCATTTTACCATGAACAGGATCGTAAATCTGCCAGGGTCTGTTGGCAGGATCGAGCCTGAAGGCGAGGGAAATCTCACCCCTTTCTTCAGAAACCCTGCCCTCAAGCAATGCCTCATACCTTTTTTTTACAAGTCGATCAGCAAACTGCCTGCTCAGATGTTTGTGCGCTGCCGTTGTCAGGGCCAGTACCATGAGACCCGAAGTTGCCATGTCCAGACGATGCACTGCGGGCTGAGCAATACATCCTGGAAAAATTTTCTTTATCCGGTTCGTCACGCAATCCTGCTTGTCAGGTCCCCGACCAGGAACAGCCAACAGGCCGCCCGGTTTTTCTACAACCACCAGGTGCGCATCAGCATACAGTATATTGAGCCTCTGATCAGCCATTTTCAATACCCTGCAGACCACATAACATGAAGCCAAGAAGAGGATAACATTTTGACCGACATGATGGATAAAACCGGCCATGCTGACGGCTTCCGGAAGAATTCTGCCGCCCCCAGTAAAACTCAGCAAGCCCCAGCGGCCTGAGATCATTGAGTACTGCATGCTGTAAAAGCTTGGGCGCGCAGCAATCTCCTGTGCCAGTCGGGATCCCCTTACCCTGGAAAAAAATCTCTTGAAGCCCGGCCTCCTGCGAACAAAAATTCTTCAACCTGTACAAACCATGAATCATCTTCATCAGCTGGCGAGATTTTTCTTTTCTTTGAGCGGCTAAAGGCTGATAACGGGGAGTCCCCTTGTCATTTTCTTCCATCTGCCTGCCCAGCTCTTTAATTGCTCTTTCCCGGGGATCATGCAGGTGATAAAACTCCGCAGGCTCAAACACCGGTCCAACCCAGCCCGGCACCTGCCAGCTGCCATTATACTGGCCGGAAAAAGCACGTAAAACCTGTGTTTCGCCACTGGCTGTCCTGGCAATCATCACGCCAAACATTTTTCCCCGAGCTGGCCCTTCAAGGTAATCAGTTGAATAACGCGGATCTGCAAGTCCTGCCGGGATGGTAAAATCTATACGGTTTTCCTGCTTGAGTATTACCATTAAATCCAGGCAGGCCCTGCGCGCTGGTGCCCCGGGCAAATGATGTTCACAGCCACACTGGCGGCAATACCCAACACAACCTGAATTCTCATTTTTCATAACTCTTTGCGCGCTCAGTCAGTAACATCAGGGCAACAACTTCTTTTCTCTTTGCCCTTTTCTGATCCTGCGGTAGAATCCTGACTCAGAAAAACACCGCAGAAAATGAGCAGACAGGCAGCAAACTGCCAGCCGGTCAGTCTTTCTGCCAACAGAATATAGCCCATGATCAAGGTAAAGGCCGGGATAAGATTGATAAAAGAAGCAGCCTGGTTCGCTGGAACCCGGCTCACCCCGAAATTATACAAACCGTAAGCCCCGATGGTAACAAAGGTTCCCAGGTACAAGACAGACAAGACAGCAGGCATGGGAAAGTTGAGCGGGATATGCACAGACGGCAGAAAGAGCATTGGCCCAAAAAACAATGCCCCTGCAAAGGCCTGCATCGCAGTTAAAAACAAAGGGGGCAAAGTCCTGCTTAACTGTTTCATCAAAATGATGTATCCTGTAGCACTGATCATAGCCAGAAATTCAAACAAATTGCCCAACAGGGGATTTGGGGCCTGCTGACTGGCAGACCCCGCAAAGCTGAGCCACAGGGCACCTGCTCCAGCCACAATAAACCCTGTAATGGTCCGGCGGGTAATGCTTTCCCCCAGGAAAACTCCCGAAGCGAGGGCGACCATCAAGGGCAGCAAACTGGTTATCATCGAGGCCTGTGAGGCCGTTGTCCGGCTCAGTGCTGCCGCCTCAAACAAAAAATAGAGGCAGGGCTCGCACAATGCCATGAAGGCCAGCGGCAGAATATGAGCACGGGTTAGAGGCAACCTGGAAAAAGTCGGGACAAACGGCAGGAAACAGACTGCTGCCACAATCATCCGGCCAAAAATAACAACAAGAGGGCTGAAATAGCAAAAAGCATATTTCATCGCCACAAATGAACTGCCCCATAAAACCATAGCCCCAAGGAGGGCCAGGGACGAGATTATCCCCTCATCCGTACCAACATACATACCAAAAGGGCCTAACCTGCTTTTAACGCTATCACTTTTCATCAAACCACCATAAACGCCATGGACAAAACCCGCAAACAGATCATTCGCACACTGCAAATTATTCTCTCCTTGTTACTGCTCACATCACCTGTAACGGCTGCCTCCCTCACCGGAGATGCGACATGGAAAAATACAGTTGAGGCCTTTGTCCAAATCCCCTGTCTGAACTCGCAGCAGGAGGCCTACGGTAAAGAAATTTTACGGGGGCTCAACTACAACTCTCAACGGATATTTCGTAAGATGAGTCTTTTGCCGGGGGCAAACTTTACACTGAGCAAAAGAGCCTGGGACGACCTCATCCGGCTGCAACTGACCTATGAGCAGATGCTTGCCTTTGAAGAGTGGGCAGATCTTCCCGGCACGACCATGGAAATGTCGATTGAGTCGTTACCGGAGATACTCCGGCTTGACTATGACGCGGGCAAGGCATTCAGAGCCTATATCAGCGTTTCAGGCATCAAGCCATCTCTTGCACTGAAGACCATTCCCCTGCTCACAAACCTCGAGGACGCCAACAACAGGGCGGCACAACAATTCTTTCTCATCGGCGACATGGATGCCAGAGAGGCTCTTGACGGGCTGGTCGGCATTGGTCGGCTTTCCACGAAACAGGCCTGGGCCTGTGAGGCGCTTTGCCGGGTTAAAGATATGAACCGGGAAACCATCATGGATGCTCTCCCCTTAATACATCAACTTCGTGAAGACGATGCCTGGAACGCACATACCCTGTACAAACAAAAAACCATGACCAGGGAAAGCGCCTGGAACTGGCTGGTGGGCTATTTCGCAACGCCACCGCCTGTTCAGGAAGCCCAGTACTATCGCCAGGATGTCACAGGCCGGCAAAATCTTTTACGGGCCTTCTACGACGGAGGCGAAGAAATTATATGGAAAATAAACAACCTGCACGCCATTACCAATCGCTATGGTTTTGAAATTTCCGATGGTACGCTGCGTGCCATGTCAGGAAAAAATGTTTATGCAATTTTTCAAAAACTTTCTCAACAGACACGATTTGCCTACGGAAAACGTTTTTACGCCGCCTACAAGGCCGGAAATCGTGGCCGCATGATCGGTATTTTGCGGCAGGCAACGACTGCAGACCGCAGGCAGGTGGCAAAAGATCTGGTTTCGGCAAATATCTACGCCTTGCTTGCCCAGGGCAGTGAATTGTATGATTCCTCGTTCAGAGACATTCTGGTGCCCATCCTCAAGCAGCGGATTCTCGACAATCACCAGGGCAATCTGCTTGATTTTATCAAGGCCATTGATCCGGACAACCTACTCGTCTCAAACTTTATTGTCAGCCTGGCCCAGAAAGGAAAACTGACCACATTTTTCCCGAAAGACGCGGGGGAACAACAGCAGATACTTGAGCTAGTGGCCCAATCCGCCTTTAAGGACGAAGACACGATTCTTCTCTTCTCGGCAACGTTTAAACATCTGCTTACCGTTCTTGAACCCGAGGCCCGAAGCTTTCTGATCAACAAAATGGTCATGGAGTCTGATTCAGGCACCTACACCTTTTCCAGACTGATCACGGTTATTCTCCAGTACTATCTGCAGGAATATCCGGAACTGCTTGGCCCGAAAGACAAGGTGCTCGTCACCCGGGCAACCATCAGGCACGGGGCCGTTGACCTGAACCGCTACCTTGGGACCCCCTTTACCGAATGGAAAGCAGATGGCCGGCTGGGTTCTGTTTCCGTGTTTCATCCCGATGATGACGGGCGAAAATCATTTCTTTCCAATGGCCAAACCCTGCTTAAAAGCGGCTATAAAATCAGTATTTCCGAGCAGTATACCCTGGGCATGCTCACGCCATCCCTGCGACAGGGAATAAAATCCCTGATAAAAAATACCAGAAGAAACCCGGCTGCAGGGCTTGGGCAGCTTTTTTCAGCCATGCAACACGATCATTTTTCAATTGCTTTGAGCAAGACAATCAACGGGATGATTATTCGACATTCAAGCTATGTGTACAACGGAGAAGCAGAACAAAAACACATGCTCAAACGCTTTCTTCAAGGGGGCGACGAAATGCTTGCCCAGAGAGGGCATTCTTACTGGCGCTCCGAACAGATTACCGACCCGCTGGAAAAGTTGAAACAGGAACATATTATTTCCGACAAAGACCTGACAGATAAACAACGCTTTTTAAGTCTTGGCTCCTGCGGCGGGGTCAAGGCCTATACCCGGCTGACCAAAATGTTTCTTGGACATGTCGATATACTGGCGACCATCGGCACCGGTATGGCCATCATTAACAACCCCTATAATAAGAATTTCTTTGAGGTCGTTGCCAGGAATCCCTCTTCGATCACCTGGAAGGATATGTCCGAAAAATCCAAATTTATTTTCGCCGGCGGACGTGGTCAGGACTACCTTCAGCCAGGCTCTTTGACGGCCATCCTACATAAAATACTTGATGAGGAACAAAAAAAATCTCCGCAGACAAATACGCAGGATCCAAGAGCTGATTATTATTAAACTTTGCTGTTGACAAAACCATGCCATCCTTTGACAGAAATACGCTGAATAAACTTCTCAAAGAGATACCGGACAAAGCGACAGCCCCGGTATATCTGCTTTTCGGGGACAGATTCCTCTGCAGGCAGGCCGCAGATCGGCTTGGCCGGGCACTTTGTCAGGGGGGCGGGACTGTCCACACCATTGATGGCGAGAGCGAAGACACGCAAGCCACCCTTGCTAAACTCCGCAGTTTCAGCCTGCTTCCGGGCAAACAAATATTCCGGGTTAACTCAACCCGTCTGTTCCATTCAAAAAAAGTTGCCAAATCCTTATGGAACAAGGCCGTCAAGGCCCGGGAAGGGGAAAAACCGGAAAAGGCAGCGCAAGCCCTGTGTGCCATGATGGCAGCAGGAGGGCTTGACAGTACGGATCCAGAAAACGCGCCAGGCGATCTTTCGGCAACGCAGTGGAAAAAATGTTTTGGCTTTGCAAAACCTGTAGGAAAACTTGACTGGACCAAACAACTTCTTCTTGATTTTGCCGCCCAAACACCACCGGCCTCACAACCAGCAGGTACTAACCCGGCAGAACAATTTCAGCAGGTCCTCGAAGACGGCATCCCGGATGGAAACATCCTCATGTTACTGGCCGAAGAGGTTGATAAACGGAAAAAAATTTTTAAATTTTTCAAAAAGAAATTTATTATAATCGATCTCAGTGTCGAGAGCGGATCAGGATTTCAAGCCAAAAAAACGCAGGCGTCTGTTCTGCAGGACCAGGTAAATCACATTCTGCGGAAAAGAAAAAAAACCATGGCACCGGCCGTTGCCAAACAACTCTTCGACCGGGTGGGGTTTCACCCCGTGGCGGTGGTCATGGAGACAGAGAAACTGGCTTTGTATGTTGGAGAGGCCACAGAAATAACCATCAATGATCTCAACACAATTGTCGGGCGAACCCGCCAGGAAGCACTTTTTGAGCTGACCCAGGCCGTTGGCGATAAAAACCTCGATAATGCTCTGTCCATAGCCACAAGACTCCAGGAAAACGCTATCCACGCCCTGGCAATCATTGCCACATTGCGCAATTTTTCCCGGAAACTCCTTCTTTTTTCAGCCCTACAGAAACAAAATGAGTATGGCTTTTTTCCCGGTATGTCATCCCAGAACTTCCAACAGCAATGCCTGCCGGCCCTCAAAGAGAATATACGATGGACAAAAGATCTGTCAGGACACCCGTATGCACTGTACATGCAGTTTACAACCGCTGCCGGCTTTTCTCTGGAAACCATTCAAACCTGGCTTGCCCTTATTCTTGAAGCGGAAAGGTGGCTTAAGGGATCATCGATTTCAGCAGAAACCGTTATTCAGCATCTGCTCCTAACCATGCTGACCCCTCTTTTGAAAGGAAACTTGCAAAATCAGCATTGAGCATTACAATATGTGCAGTAGCCTGA
>JALXCX010000453.1 GCA_026990725.1 Desulfobulbaceae bacterium | reverse complement strand
TTTTTTTTCTGTTTGTGAGCTTTCAGCTGTCTGCTGAGTGTTTGAGCTCTGGCTTGGGGCCGTTGGCATCGGTGGTTTGGGCATAAATAATGATTGTAACCACTGGGCAACTGTGGCAAAAAAGCCTGCCGGCTTTTCAGGCGGCGGTTTTTTTTGAAGCGTTGTCCGAGCAGGTTCAGCCCGCTGAGGCTGCACTTTCTTACTTTGTACCGGAATGCTGGTTTCCTTATTTTTAGAAACAGTGTTTTGGTCTTGCTGTTTGTCCTTTTTTTGGGGTGTGTTCTTGTTCTTTTGGATTGGTTGATTTCTGCAGGGCAGGCCGCTGGTGCTGCCTCCAGAGGCTGCCAGTTGAAGGCAGGTTGCATCAATTTGTTGATTGAGGAATTTTGTTACAGTTGCGTGGTGGCTAACGTCTTGTTGTGTTGTTATTTTCTGTTGTTTTTTGGCAACAAGCTCCTGGTCAGCCTCTGCCCGGGCCTGGTCGAGTACCTGGATTCGTTCGCGCAGCGCCGGTATGCTCTCTGCTGCCAGGAGCGAGGCAGGGATAAATAAACTGGCATAGAGAAGAAAGAAGACGGGACAAAAGCATTTTGCCATCATGCGCTGCGTTTCCTCAGGTTAAAAATAAAAAAAAGATAAAATAAGGGCCTGGAAGAACAGGAAGCATTTTATGTCGGTTAGATGATATCTTGGATTTGCATGTTAATCATTAAACAATCTGATCTTCCCCAGACAGTACAATAATCATTTTTTTATACTTGCAATATAAAAACCGGCAAAGCCCGGAAATTTACTAATCCTTAATGATTGCAGGATAAATAGAGAAGAGGTCGGGGTTGAACCCGCATATTTTACAGGATTTACAGGCGGCCTGCTGCAAAAGGTTTGTAAAATAGACGAGTGAAAGCCCTGCCTGATACGGCAGAAATGTTCCGGAGAGCAACAGTACGAAAGTGCTGCAACTCTTCAGATTGGCTGGATGTTGCTTACAGAATCTGGCTGAGGAACAATTTTGTCCGGTCTGACTGCGGGTTGGAGAAAAAGCTTTCCGGATCATTTTCTTCTATAATTTCACCGGAGTCCATAAAGATAACCCTGTCGGCAACGGATTTGGCAAAGCCCATTTCATGGGTTACACAGAGCATGGTCATGCCCTCGTTGGCAAGATCAACCATAACGTCCAGGACTTCTTTTATCATTTCCGGGTCAAGAGCTGAGGTCGGCTCGTCAAAGAGCATAATGTTGGGGTTCATGCAGAGCGACCGGGCAATGGCCACCCGTTGCTGCTGGCCTCCGGAGAGCTGGCCGGGGTATTTATCGGCCTGGTCAGGTATTTTTACCCGCTCCAGATAATGCATAGCTGTGGACTCAGCCTCTTTGCGCGGTTTTTTGAGCACCCAGATAGGCGCGAGGGAACAGTTTTCCAGAACCGTGAGGTGAGGGAAAAGGTTGAACTGCTGGAAAACCATGCCAATGTCACGGCGAATTTTTTCAATATGTTTCAGGTCATCATCAAGTTCTATACCGTCAACCCATATTTCACCCTGCTGATGTACTTCCAGCCTGTTCATGCAGCGAATAAGGGTGGACTTGCCGCAGCCGGACGGGCCGCAGATAATAATGCGTTCTCCACGTTTGACAGTGAGATTGATATTTTTCAGAACATGAAAATCCCCATACCATTTATGCATGTCTTTCAGCTCAATGGCTATGGGATGCTTTGTGCTTTCCTGCTGTGAGGCGTGTTCAGTCATAACTCTGTACCAGAATGGAGACTTCGTAGGTTTAAATAATTAACGTTTATGGCCGGTATGCAGTTTTTTCTCAAGATGTTGGCTGTACTGGGACATGGAAAAACAGAATATCCAGTACACGAGTCCGGCAAAAACGTAACCCTCCACGGAAAAACCAAGCCACTTGGCATCGGTAAAGGAGGATTGGATAATTGAGAGCAGATCAAAAAGGCCAATAATCATGACCAGGGAGGTATCTTTAAAGAGCTCAATAAAGGTGTTGACTATGCCGGGGATGACAGTCTTGAGCGCCTGGGGCAGAACAATCAGATACATGGATTGCCAGTAAGAAAGCCCCAATGCCTCTGCGGCCTCGTTTTGCCCCTTTGGCAGCGCCTGCAGGCCGCCACGAACGACCTCGGCCATGTAGGCGGACTGGAACATGGATATTCCGATCAGGGCCCTGATGAGTTTGTCTATTCTGACATCTTCAGGGATAAAAAGCGGCAGCATAACAGAGGACATGAATAACACGGTAATAAGGGGCACGCCACGCCACAGCTCAATAAAGACAATGGAAAGAGACCTGGCAACAGGCATCACGGATTGTCGGCCAAGGGCCAGGACAATACCTGCGGGTAGAGCAAAAAACATCCCCACTGAGGAGAGGATAAGGGTCAGCATCAGGCCGCCCCATTTATACGTTTCAACTACGGGCAGGCCAAAGACGCCGCCGTAAAAGAGGATGTAGGCAACCACAGGATAGCCAAGGATGGTAAACCCTGCGACCCAGGCTTTTTTAGGGAGTCCCTCAATGAGCAGATAGGCGATTAATGTGCCAAAAAGCAGAAAAGATGTGATCACTCGCCAGTATTGATCCGGCGGATAAAAACCAAACATAAACTGGTTAAAACGCACCCTGATAAAGACCCAGCAGGCACCATCGTTGGTGCACGCCTCCTTGGTGCTTCCAACCCAGTTGGCATCCAAAAAAGCCCAGTTGAAAAACGGAGGAAGAATCTGATACAGAACGTACAGTGTTCCCAGCGTAAACAGGCTGTTTAGAGGTGATGAAAACAGATTCGTTCGCAGCCAGCCAATAACACCAACACTTGTAGCTGGTGGCGCCAGGTCGGGATGTGGGGTATGAACACTCATTTTACCGCTCCTTGAGCATGCTGCGCGCATTATACCAGTTCATTAGAAAGGATATTGTCAGGCTGATACTTAAATAAACGCCCATGGTCATAGCTATGATTTCAATGGCCTGGCCAGCCTGATTAAGAGTGGTGCCCGCAAAAACGGAAACAAGATCAGGATAACCGATGGCTGTTGCCAGGGAAGAGTTTTTCAAAAGGTTTAAGTATTGACTTGTCATTTG
>JALXCX010000452.1 GCA_026990725.1 Desulfobulbaceae bacterium | reverse complement strand
AATCCTTCCCTGCGGGTGATATTGGCTTATTTATTCTTGTAGGCCTTATCCCAGCCCCAGGCATTAGCACCTGATCCCCGGGCGAACACGCGTTTTCGGTACGCATCAGCGACTTTGTCTGCATCACCTGCAATAAGGGCTTTGGTCGCGCACATGGCAGCGCACAGGGGGACTTTGCCCTCTGCTATACGATTTTGTCCGTAGAGTTTCTGTTCTTTTGCGCTGAAGGTCTCTTCAGGTCCGCCTGCACAGAACGTACACTTGTCCATTGCCCCACGTGCACCAAAAACCTTGCCTTCCGGAAACTGGGGCGCACCAAACGGACACGCCATAAAACAGTAACCACAGCCGATACAGGTTTCCTTGTTGACCAGAACAATGCCGTCTTCACGCTGGTAAATGGCATCCACCGGGCAGACAGCGATACACGGTGCATCCGAGCAGTGCATGCAGGCAACCGAGATCGACTTTTCACCGGGTTTGCCTTCGTTTATTGTTATGACCCGACGGCGGTTGACGCCGACAGGTACCTGATTACCCTCTTTGCAGGCAATCACGCAGCCATTACAGTCGATGCAGCGTTCCACATCACAGAGAAATTTCATTCTTGCCATAATCTATATCCTCCGCCTTATGCCTTACTTATTCTGCACAGGCCGGTTTTTGTTTCCTGCATCTGAGTAACAATGTCATAGCCGTAGTTGGTGACTACATTGGCCGCTTCTCCCAGGACGTAAGGTACCGTGCCCTCAGGGTATTTATCGGCAAGAGATTTGCCCATAAACTCGCCGCCAAAATGAAATGGCAGAAAAATTGTGTGCTCGTCAACACGTTCTGTAATTTTGGCTTTCACTTTGATGCGGCCGTCATTGGGCGACTCAATCCAAAGATCATCACCTTGTTTAATGCCATAGTTGTTGGCGGTAACAATATTGATTTCCGCATACATTTCCGGCTGAAGTTCGGCCAGATACTTATTGCTTCGGGTCTCTGCGCCGCCTCCCATGTATTCAACCATGCGTCCTGTGGTTAAAATCAAGGGGAAGTCTTTGACCCAGTCGGCTTTTTGCTCACTTTTATACTTGGTGAAGACTCTGTAATGATCTGGTTTGTCTTCATAGGTCGGATATTTGGCTATCATGTCCGGCCGGGGTGAATGCAGGGCTTCACGGTGAATAGGGATCTGATCCGGGAAATTCCAGACAACGCAGCGGGCCCGGGCGTTCCCAAAAGGAGCCATGCCCTGTTTGATAGCTTCCCGCAGAGTTTTTTGCGTGAGATCGGTCTTCCAGTTGGTTCCGGGAACCACACCTTTAAATTCAGGATAGCCTCCCTTGACTTCACTGCCCGGATTGGCAACCCCGTCAGCAGCCAGCTGGTTTTCAGTGCGGCCGCTCATATCGTATTTCTTTTCAGTACCAAACCGTGCTCTAAAGGGCAGACCACCTTTGGCTACAGGTTTGGAAATATCGTAGAGAATCGGCGTTCCGGGGTGTTCTGGAGTCCAGCAGGGCCAGGGCAGTCCGTAATATTCGCCATCACAGGGGCCGCCTTTGGCCTGCATGGTTTCAACGTCAAAGGTATGCCAGTTATCCGTATGTTTTTTAATCCGTTCCGGGGTTTGGCCGTTATAACCGATGGTCAACGAACCTCGACCCAGCTCAAGGGTGATATCTTCCGGAGTCTGCTTGATATTTTTATAAAATTTATCAGCAAAACCAAAACGCTTGACCAGTTCACTCATGATCCAGTAATCATCCCGGCAGTCGTGAACAGGGTCAACGACCTTATAACGCCACTGAAACTGACGAGAGGTCGAGGTAAGACTGCCAGAGGTTTCATACTGACTCGAACAGGGAAGCAGGTAGACGTTATCTTTATCTGCTGCTGCTGCGGTCATTGTGGGAAAGGGGTCAATTATTACAACCAGATCAAGGATATCAAGTGCCTTTTTCAGCTTATGGTACTGGGATTGTGAATTTGAGGCACATCCCCAGAACACAACCGCTTTCAGCGGTGTATACTGGCTGATTTTATCCTCTTGAATCGCTCCTTCATACCAGCGGGACAGGGTAAATCCCTTTTTATTCATGTACTCTTTGGAATGGAACTGTGATTTCATCCACTCATAATCAACGTCCCACACCCGGCACCAGTGTTTCCATGAGCCGTCTTTCAGCCCGTAATAGGCAGGCAGTGAGTGGGACAGTACGCACATGTCAGTGGCACCCTGAACATTGTCATGGCCGCGGAAAATATTTGCTCCTCCGCCGGATACGCCCATGTTGCCCAGTACCAGCTGGAGAATACAGTAGGCACGGGTATTGGATGATCCTGTTGAGTGCTGAGTGCCGCCCATGCACCAGATAACTGTTCCCGGTCTGTGCGTGGCCATCATCTTGGCAATGCGGGTGACCTCTGCTGCCGGAACACCAGAAATTTCTTCAACAGTATCGGGTGAGTAGTCTTTTGCCACAGCCCGCATTTCATCGAAACCGGAAACACGGGTGCGTACAAATTCCTTGTCATACCAGTCGTTTTCGATGATTTCGTGGATCAGGCCCATGATAAAAGCCGTATCCGTACCCGAGCGGATACGGATATAATCAGTTGCCTTGGCAGCTGTTTTGGTAAAGCGTGGGTCAACGACAATCAATGGTGCGTTGTTGACCTCCTTGGCGTGCAACAGATGCTGCATGGCAACGGGATGTGCTTCAGCGGCATTTGAGCCGATCATGAAAATAAGTTTGGAATGGCGGATATCATTAACCGAGTTGGTCATGGCTCCGTAGCCCCAGGTGTTGGCCACACCTGCTACAGTAGTCGAGTGACAGATTCGTGCCTGATGGTCAATGTTGTTGGTGCCAAAAAAAGCAGCCAGCTTTCGCTGCAGATAGGCCATCTCGTTGGAGACCTTGGCCGATCCATTCCAGTGCACAGCATCCGGGCCGTCATTCTTGCGGATATCCATCAGTTTCTGGCTGATTTCCTCAAGAGCCGTGTCCCAGGAAATTTTCTGCCACTTACCGTTGACCTTTTTCATGGGAAACTTTAATCGTTTCTCAGAGGTGACCATGTCAATGGCACCTGCTCCTTTACAGCAATGTCCGCCCCGGG
>JALXCX010000451.1 GCA_026990725.1 Desulfobulbaceae bacterium | reverse complement strand
GGAGAAGTCTACCCTGACCCTTCGACCGTTATTTCTCTTATTACAGATCAGCCGGAAATCCTGCGTGAAGGCAAAGGAGATATCATGGCTTTTGTCTGATGGCCTTTACCCTCTGGTTCATCTTTCCAGGGCTTTCTGCCGTGTGGGTTTATTAAATAAAAAAAGGCCGGCTAACCTCGCTTGCGTAAGGTTAGCCGGCCTTTTTAGTCTTATCCGCAGCAATTATCCCTCGATGAGTACTTCCTTGAGTGACTTGCTCATGGTAAAATGAAGGGTTTTCCTGGCTGGAATATCCATCATCTTGCCGGTTTTAGGGTTTTTTGTGGTCCGTGGTTTACGGGTACGTACAGAAAAACTACCAAAACCGCGAATTTCCACTCTTCTGTTTTCGGTCAGAGCCTGAGATATTTCTTCTAAAATGATGTCAACGGCCTGGGCAACATCCTGTTTATAGTAGTCAGGAAGTTGCTCGGCAACCTTATTCACCAGTTCACGCTTGAGCATGATGTAATCCTTTGTGTTATTTCGTCGTCAGTTGGAAAGACGAGTTACTGTTACTGTATAAAAAAGGGTATGATCCTGAATTATTGCAGGAAAAAATTACCATACCCTGTGTCGTGTGACAAATAAAAATGGAGTCTGTGGTGAGGGGTTAATTCTCCTCACCATTGTCGTCAGAACTCTGGGCCGCTTTAAGCAGATCTCCAAAAGTTGATGGTCCCGCACTTTGTGCTTTTTCCGCATACTCTTCAGGAGATGCGACTTTGTCGGCGCCTTCTTCCAGAGCTTTGAGTGACAGACCAATTTTCCGGTCGTCTGCGGAGACATTAATAATCATGGCCTTGAGGGGGTCACCTACGTTAAACATGCCAACCGGTGTCTTCACCTTGTCGCTGCTGATCTCTGAGACATGGACAAGCCCTTCAATACCTTCCTCAAGCTGCACAAAAACACCAAAATCTGTAACATTGGTGATTGTTCCTTCCACCATGCTACCTGTTGGGTAGTTGCTTGCCGCTGCCTGCCACGGGTCAGGCTCTAGCTGTTTCACGCCAAGAGAAAACCGTTCGTTTTCCTTGTCAATCTTTAAAACAACAGCCTGGATGTCTTCACCCTTGGCGTATTTTTCAGAAGGATGCTTGATACGCTCGGTCCATGAGAGATCAGAAACATGAATCAGGCCGTCAATGCCTTCCTCAATACCAATGAAAATGCCAAAATCGGTGATATTTTTGATTTTACCCTCAATAACAGCGCCAACAGGGTAGCTTTCTTCGACCAGGTCCCATGGGTTGGGCTGCAGTTGTTTCATGCCAAGGGAAATTCGCTTGGTCTCGGCTTCAACCTTGAGAACCTGCACTTCAATCTCGTCACCGACGGTCACAATCTTGGATGGATGGCGAGGTTTTTTGGACCAGCTCATCTCAGAGATGTGAACCAGACCCTCCACGCCCTCTTCAAGTTCTACAAAAACGCCGTAGTCGGTAATGGAAACAACCTTGCCGCCAACTCTGGCGCCCTGTGCGTACTGTTCGGGAACCAGCTCCCATGGATCAGATTTGAGCTGCTTGACACCAAGGGATACGCGGTCGGAATCCTTGTCGTATTTAAGGATTTTAACCTCAATTTCCTCGCCAACAGTATAGAGTTTGGAAGGATGTGATACCCGGCCCCAGGAAAGATCAGTGATGTGACAGAGGCCGTCCATGCCGCCCAGGTCGATGAACAGACCGTAGTCGGTGATGTTGGTGATTGCCCCTCGAATGGTCTGCCCCTCTTCCAGGGTGGAGCGCATCTGTTCACGAAGTTTGGCGCGCTGCTCCTCAAGAATTGCCCGGCGTGAGATAACCACGTTGTTGCGTTTGCGGTTGAACTTGAGAATTTTAAAATCAAAATTCTGGCCGATGAGAGCGTCAAGATCCTTAACAGGACGGAGGTCAATCTGCGAGTAGGGAAGAAATGCGGGTACACCGATGTCAACGGACATGCCGCCCTTGACCCGGTTGTCGATGCGGCCTTCAATGGTGCCGTCTTCTTCCTGAATTTTTGCGATCTGTTCCCAGACTTTAATGGCAATGGCCTTTTCGCGGGAAAGCAGGAGCCCGCCTTCTTCTTTTCGTTTTTCTATGAAGACTTCAAACTGGTCACCAATCTCTATTGGTTTTTCAAGTTCCTCATTACGGAATTCGGAAATGGCGATGTAGCTTTCCGCCTTGTCTCCGACATCGATAAGAAGTGCGTCATCATTTCTATCGACAACAGTGCCGATTGCAACCTCTCCAACTGTAATAACCGTGTTGTTGTCTTCCTGCTCGAAGAGTTCAGCAAAGCTTATCTCTTCCATGCCATTTTCTTCTGCCGCGTCAGCGGGCTGAGTTCCATTGTCAGTCATGGGTTTGTTGTTCCTCTGTTGACCGGCCCCTGCCGATCTTCAATAAAGTAAAAGTAATCTTTTTTGCCTGCCCCCCATGGGCAAACGTATAAAAAAGGTTTATTACCAGAGTTACAAATGAAAGACAACTGTTTCCTGTTGAAAAACTGGCTTTTTTTAAAGATGGGTCGAAATTTGTTTCAACCGATTGCTTTCAGCTGAATTTGGGGCAGGTCGCGTGCCCGCATGTCCCAGAGCGGGCATTGTTTACGGATACACTCCTGATTCTTCATGTACTGATCACAGTGCAGAGCTGTATCTGCGTGCATCTGGACACCGAAAAACTCTTTGGAAAGCCGGGCAGTATGGGTGAGGGCCAGCCAGGTTTCCCGCTGGCAGCAGCGGCCTCCGGTAATTTCTGCAATAGCCGTCAGAATTTTTGCTGTAAAAGCCTGGGCCTGATGGCGGGGGTTTGGTGTCAGCGGGGTCGCATCGAGAATAAGAGCCGCGCTTATGCCCGCGCCTATGGCAGCCCCGCATGTTCCCCAGAAACCGCAGGCTCCGCCGGGGACCTTGCTGCCCCGGTCAATGCCGGCACTAATACTCTCAGCGTCAAGCCTGCCCCCGCAGTTGCGGTACACGGCAAGGATTATTCCCGGCATCATGGCGTGATGTTCGGGACCGTGCATTGGTACTGCTGGATGACTGCGAAGGGTTGTCAGCAGAGAGAGCAGGTCGGTCGCTTTT
>JALXCX010000450.1 GCA_026990725.1 Desulfobulbaceae bacterium | reverse complement strand
TGGTCAAACAGATCCAGGCGCCTGAGCAGTCTGCCTGAAAGGTTGACAGCCATGATAAAATCCCGAAACCCGAGTTTCATCCATTCTATACCATCTTCACAGGCCTGTCGGACTAACTCAAGTCCCAATTCATCAATGAGCCCAGCATTGACCGCAAGGGGAATGAAAACAACCGGTGACACAAAGCCATGCTCAGGGTGTTCCCAGCGCGCTAAAGCCTCCATGCCGATAATCTTACCTGTTATCAGGTCGATTTGCGGCTGGTAGTAATTAAAAATTTCTTTATTGGCTACAGCATGCCGTAAGTCGTTTTCGAGATGAAGGCTCTCAATGGCCCCGGCCTCGATGTCGCTTTCCCAGCTACAATAGTTATTGCCCCCCCTTCCCTTAACGATTTCCATTGCCGCATCTGCGTTTCGCAACAGTTCCTGGGGATTCTTTCCATCATCTGGGTACAGGGTTATACCAATACTTGGTGTGATAAAAATATTACGGGAATTAATTTGCAGGGGGTGCCGAAAATCATCAAGAATTCGTCTGGCGAGTTGTTCCGCCTGTTCCGTACAGCTTGGGGGGGGCAGAATGATGGCAAATTCGTCACTACTGAGGCGTGCGGTAAAATTACCACCTTCTGCGTTGGCATTTTTCTGGAGAAGATGTGTGACCTGGCATAAAACCTCATCTCCAGAGGTTGGGCCCATCATTTTGTTAATGCGTTTGAAATTGTCCAGATCGATATAAATCATGCAGGCCTGCGTTCCAGCAACCTGTGCCTGGCTCAGGCATAGCGACAGATGATGCTGAAAGGAGGTTCTGTCAGGCAGCCCGGTCAGGGAGTCATGTGAAAAAAGTGCAGAAGAGCCGATTCCCGAAGGAACCGGGAGGGCTTGCTGCTCTGCAGAGAGTTGGCAGACAAATCCTTCGGGAACACCTTGATCCGCTTTTTTGGCCTGATAATCCAGGGAAATGTCGTACAGGGATTGGTTTCCATCCTTTCCCTGAAGTAGTGCCTTGCCTTGCCACCTGCCTAATCCTGAAGCTTTTTGCAGGGTTGCTGTCAGGTGTTGGTCTGTTTCCGGCAGGGTGATAAATGTATCAAGCTCTTTTCCGATAATCTTGCCCCGGGGAAATCCGGTCATATCGCAGAAAGCTTTGTTGGTGAAAAGAATTTCTTGTGCTGGGGTGATATAGACAATGCCGTCAGGCTGGCAGGCAATGATGTGCCTGGTCATGGATAATTCTTTTGATGTTTGTCTGAGCTTTCTTGTTGTTTGTTGTAGTTCCGTATTTTTTTGGAGAAGTTCCTGAAGCAGAATCTCCTCCAGAGACTCGTCCGGCTTCTCTTCAAGGGGGGGAGTGTTTTGGTCATCTGGCATTGCCTGCTGTTTGTCCTTCCGGGCGGTGACCGATTTTTTTGAAGCAGAATTATCCATGCAACAGATTATCTTCTACAAGGTTTTTAGAAACTAAGTAAAAAAGCTATTACCATTTTACTGTTTTCAAACCTGTTTGTGAAATTTTCTTTAGGATAAAGCTGTTTTTTCTGAGAGGTTGTCGTTATATTTATATTAATTCAGGAGGTTGGGTCTTTCTTCTCCGTGAAGGTTGAAGTGTTTGAATAACGGCTTAAAACACCGAAAAGCATGTCTGGCAGGTCATCTTTTTGTCGTGAACTGCGTTTGATCTGCTTCAGGCATTTTTGGAGCGTCAGGGGCTCATTTAAAAAAATATGCCGTAACATAAGCGAGATGAGCCTGGTGATGGTTGTCAGGTTGGAGATACGTGATTGCAGCTCATGGTCGCGGTCAAAGGCTGTTGAGGCGAAGACTTCAACAGGTTTTCCGTCAACTTCGCTGACAGAAAGATACCACTTGTTGTCTTCCCGGTCTACGGTCATGTAACGCTTGCCGTCAAGGACTTCGGGCAGTTCCATTTCCTCCTGAATTTGATCCGGATCCCGTTTGGGCAGGATTGGCTCATCCTGGAGCTCGGGCCAGAGTTTTTTTATTGTTTCAGGGTGGTTTTTAATGTTGCTGTGAATAACGCGGCAGGTTGCACAGGCAGAAAATCCACCTGTTTGTGTTGTTTTTTTTCTGGCTCCGCATATTTCGCAACAGGGAATGTTATGTTCGGTCAAGGTGCCCCTCCCGGGTATCAGAGTTGTATTTTTTACTCACCCAGAGTACAACGTGGAGGCAAAAAGAACAACCCGGGAAAGAGAAGAATTATGAGCCGAAGAGTACATAAACGATTTGACATGGAAGTCAGGTATGAAAGGGCCAGACGACGAAATATGTCCAGTGCCGGTCCTGGGTTGCATGAGTGTATTCTTGTCCTGGACGGATTGAAACCTGATTTCAATATTGGCAAAATTTTCAGGTCTGCTGATGCTTTTGGCGTGCGTGAAATTCATTTGATTGGTGTTCACGCTTTTGATCCAGACCCGGCCAAAGGTTCGGTACGCTGGGTTTCTTACTATGTTCATGATGACTTTCTTTCATGTTACAATCTGCTCAGAGAGAAGGGATATGCGATTGTTACTCTTGAACCTGGTTGTTCCGAGTTACTCGGGGAGTGCGAGTTTACCGCTAAGACAGCTTTTGTCTTTGGTCATGAAGAGTTTGGCTTGAGTTTTGACCGTCATGATTTTTCTGATATACAAGCGGTTTCTATCCCGCAATGGGGGCATGTCCAGAGTCTTAATGTCAGTATTGCGGCTTCGATTGTTGCTTACGAGTATATCCGGCAGCATGGCAGGCCGTTGTCTGAGGGGCTGCCGCAGAAACAGTCTTCAGTGAACACACGCTACAGAAATAAAATCAATGGCTGATAAAAAAAGAGGCCTGCTCATGGTCTTCACCGGCAATGGTAAGGGCAAAACAACAGCAGCCTTAGGGCTTACTTTTCGGGCACTCGGGCACGGGCAGCGGGTCAGTTTTCTTCAGTTTATTAAGGGCAGCTGGAAGTACGGTGAGCTGGAAAGTGCCAAACAGTTTTCCGGGCAGCTTGATTTTCACGTCCTGGGGCGGGGCTTCACCTGGAAGTCGGATAATCTGGACAAGGATATTGCCGTGGCCAGAAAGGGCTGGGAGTTTGCCAAGAAAACAATCAGCGAGAATCAGCA
>JALXCX010000449.1 GCA_026990725.1 Desulfobulbaceae bacterium | reverse complement strand
AAATGAATACCGGCAACAGCGATAAAAGAAAAAATTACAAGCTCCGGGAGTATGTCCGAAAGCTTGAATTTAATAATCATATTCTTCAGGCGCAGCAGGAAGTCTCTCTTGATGGCATTTTAGTCGTTGACGAGAACTGGAAGATGGTATCTTTCAATCAACGTTTTATAGATATGTGGGAGATACCCGACTATATCATCGAATGCAAAGATGATAAAAAGAGCATTAAGACTGTCCTTGACAAGCTGAAAAACCCTGAAAAATTTTTAGCCCAGGTGAAGGCCTTAATGGAGAATCCCGATGCGGTGAGCAGAGATGAACTTGCCTTGAAGGACGGCAGGTTCTTCGACAGGTATTCGGCCCCTATTGTTGATCCCAAAAATAATCTTCGGGGCAGAGTATGGTTTTTTCGTGATGTAAGCGCAATAAAACAGGCGGAAGCCCTGCTCCAGAAGCAAAAAGATGAATTGGAGGCAAAGGTCTATGCAAGGACCCGGCAACTGGAACGAATAAACGCCAGGCTCCAGGCCCGGGAAAACGAATTATCCGCAAAAAATCTCAGCCTGCGGACTCTGTTGCATGCAATGGAAGAGGAAAAAAAGCTCTTAAAAAAAAAAACAGCCATCAACTTCCGGCAGGCGTTGTTACCGCTTTTCGAACAACTACGGGAAATGTCGCTCCCTGACCGGCAACGGCATATTGTGGAGACCATTGCTGTTGTATTGGAGGACTTAACCGCCTCCATGAATTATTCTCTACTTAACTCCGGCAAACCGCTGTCCCCGACCGAACTTAAGATCGCCAATTGTATCAAGGCCGGCAAATCTTCAAAAGAGATTGCCGCCCTGCTCGGCTGTTCCGCCAGAACCGTTGAGGGGCACAGGTTATCCATTCGCGCAAAATTAGGACTTAAACGAGGCGACAACCTTTTGTCCTTCCTCCTTTCCCTGACCTGATGATACCTGTTGGGCGGATCACCCGAATTAGTCCTGAAATAATCATGCACCTGATCATAAGGGGATCAGGCGCAATTGCGTAACTCTCTCCAGACGACAGCAAAATGGACGCATAATATGAGCCTGTAACTGTTCAGCGCATCAACCGGGGGCCGGCTTCTATTTTAAATAGTAACAAAATATATGCCATCTACTGCTCAATGTCAGCTTTTACATTGTTCAAGATAACCTAAGGTTATTGCGACGTTAATACATTTTGTTACTTAGAAGAAGTGCCCCATATTTGTGCAGGCAGGTTGACCAGGCTATACGCAGTCGGTATACCGGCGGGCCTGAATGTGCGAAGAGGGGATACCCCTGCACAGTTACTTTCATTCATTCTATTTGGCTCGTTTCACCCTCAGATCCCCCTGAAGAGCCATAACTCTCTGCCTTGCTGGATAAAACTTTTATCTGCTTATGCAGAGCAAGGCCTATGAACTCAATCCAAGGTTCTACCGGTAGTGTTTGCACTATTGTTGAGAATCGTTGGGAGAAATAGATTCCATGGAAATGGTTTATTCTGCAATATTGTCATCTCAAGTGAATTATAAGCACCTCCTGCGTCTAGTAAATATGCTTTATTTTGTACAGATACGGTACTTCCAGGCGAATAAAAACAGTAGGGTTTGTATCTGTTGGCACCCGTGGAAGAAACAATACGATAGCCAATAAATATTTTGTTTCCAGCTACAGTGTACGGAGATAGCGAATAATCTGCAGAGGATTCCCCCGCCTGTAGAGTAATAGATTCCACATCAAAATGTGTATTATTATTTTCTTCTTGCGCAAACACCATCAGACTGATCGTGTCATCCATCTTATCATCTCCAGCAGGACGTTTGATTGTACCTGTTATCGCAGTTTCAATATATTCCACACCATTAACGACCAAGGGATCCGTCTCCCCGGCATCCAGCCTGCCGTTGTGGTTTGCATCTTCCACCCCGTCCATCAGCAGGTCATTGTCCGAATCAGCCTTAAGCGGAGAGGTGATTGAGTTCGGATCCAGATCAGGAACAAAAACGGCCAAGTCCGTGTCCAGCCCGATGTCGCCTAAAACAATGCCGAGTTCGGTTCCGTCAAGGATCAAATCGCCATCACTGTCTGCATTACAAGGATTTGTCTCTCCACTATCCACTTGACCATTATGGTTTACATCTTCCATACCGTCGGATATTCCGTCATCATCACTGTCAAAATCCGTTGATGAGGTACAGGCGTTTAGTTCAACAGTGTCGGGGATGCCATCATTGTCGTCATCAGTATCAATATTATCTCCAACAAGATCATGGTCATAATCCGCCCATTCCAACGGATCATAGGGAAAGAGATCTTCCGCGTCAAGATGACCATCGTTGTCAATATCCGTAGCCTGCCATAACCCTGCATCCATGGGATAGAGGTCTTCAGTATCCGGGTGTCCATCATTGTCGTCATCCAGATCCGCATTGTCTCCTATACCATCATTATCAGAATCATACCATTCCGTCGGGTCATTGGGAAAGGCATCCTCGTCATTACGCACCATGTCCTGGTCGTCATCCGGGATGACATAGGATACCGGAATCTGTTTCAGGAATCTTACTCCGGATTCCATATCCTGCACAACGACAACCAGTCTTCGTACCTCCTGCGGATAACCGGTTTTCATTTTTGCCGTCACAGACAATGGGGTTGATGACAAATCGGTTACCACTTCCGATCCGCTGACGACATGATCCGGTGAAACAACAGCTATCTTTACTCGTGTTGCCGGCGGAGCGGCATTGTCGACAAGAGTATTATCAGCAGTAATTGTATAGCCTGGTGCTTCCAGGCCTTCAACACCCACAATCTGAAATACGGTATCATCCACAAAGGAGAACATCTGTTTTCCCTGGACATCAATAGGATCAGCCGGAGTAAATGCAAGGCCGGTAAACGTCGGGGTCCGCAAAATTTTATCAACAATAACCGCCAGTTGAAAACGTTCCAGCGATCCCTGCGGATCAAATGATTCTCCCAGTACACCTATATATCCATAAAAAGCCGTCAGTAATGCATGCTGATAAACCGTTTCCGAGGAAAAAAGGTTGTGATCCGGAAAGGTGTATGCGTCCGGGTTAAACAATTCTGTTGGTGCAGAGAGGCTAAATACCCTGCTGATGAGTTGTGCCAGCCATTCCCTGGTTGCAGGGAGAAGCGGGTTAAAGGTATCAGCCGAATCAACGGCACCGAGTTTCTCTGCCGTCAGCAGATACGGAGTTAACCAGCGATAACTGGTCTGACCATATTCGGTACGCCAGACAAGATTGGGCAACAATCTGTAGTCCTGAATAATGGAGATCAGGCCTCTGGCCTGGGCCGCACCAATGACCATTTTCAACGCATCGGCCTGCCGTACTTGCTGAAATGGCAAGAAAATGCGCTCGCCCGGCTGCTCTCCGGGCATGCCGATAACGATTCCCCGGCGAGCCAGATTATGAATGGCGCCATAGGAATCCATTGCCGGAGGCACATCAGAAAAGAGCTGATTCATGGTTGCATCGGTAATAACCAGATTCAAGGTGAAGCGGGCGCTTTCCACGCCATCCGAGGCAACGAGGGTAACGGTGTGCACCCCAGGTGTTGTGAAAACTCCACTATATGTGCCGTTGGCAATAGTACCGGTGCCTTCCACGGAAAAGCTCAGGATGTCGCCATCCGGGTCAACGGCCCATATCGGGACGGTCACATTTTCATTCACCCTGCCGCCGGCACTGGCGAACTGCATATCAGTAAATTTCGGGGCCCGATTGGTCCGGACCTTCAGCCAGAAGATATTGTTGGCTGAATTGGTGATGGAAATAACATTATTATTGCCATCCATCAGCTTCCAGACGGATTGTTTAATCGCTACATTGTCGTGGGAAGGGTTAATGGGAAGTTCAACCGTAAATTCGGTATCGGCTGCTATATTACCCAATGAAATTTCCGTTGCAGTGATGCCAAGCCCCTGGTCAGCGCTGACCTGCACAGCCTTGAGCCCGGAAATAACACCATTACCGGAACGGAAGGTCCAGATTTTGCTGGCGGCAGTGGCAAGGTAACTGCCGTCCGGGATGGTTTCAGAGACAAATTTGCAAAAAGTTTTGGGATGGTAATAATTAGACCAGGTGAAGAGTTTATTAACATCGGTGATACGAAGACCGGAGAATCCAGCAGCCACATAGGCATAGCCCCCGGCGACAGCGACATCTTGTGCATTATGGGTGTCCACGATGGCTGATAGTATAGGATGGGTGGGGTCACTGATATCGATGATACGAAGACCGGAGTGGAAACCCGCCACATAGGCATAGCCCCCGGCGACAGCGACATCTTGTGCATCATGGGTGTCCACGGTGGCGGTCAGTACCGGCTGGGTCGGGTCACTGATATCAATGATACGAAGACCGGAGAATCTATCCGCCACATAGGCATACTCCCCGGCAACAGTGATACCCCAAGCATTATCGGTGTCCACGGTGGCGGTCAGTACGGGCTGGGTCGGATCACTGACATCGATGATACGAAGACCGGAGATTCCATCCGCCACATAGGCATAGTCCCCGGCAACAGTGACACCCCAAGCATCATCGGTGTCCACGGTGGCGGTCATTACCGGCTGGGTCGGGTCACTGATATCGATGATACGAAGGCCGTTACTTCTATCCGCCACATAGGCATAACCCCCTGCAACAGTGACACCAAAAGCATCATAGGTGTCCACGGTGGCGGTCATTACCGGCTGGGTCGGGTCACTGATATCGATGATACGAAGACCGTTACTTCTATCCGCCACATAGGCATAGCCCCCGGAAACAGTGACATCTATTGCACTATAGAAGCCCACGGTGGCGGTCATTACCGGCTGGGTCGGGTCACTGATATCGATGATATGAAGACCGGAGCCTTCATCCGCCACATAGGCATAGTCCCCGGCAACAGTGACACCAAAAGCATCATAGGTGTCCACGGTGGCGGCCATTACCGGCTGGGTCGGGTCACTGATATCGATGATACGAAGACCGGAGCCTTCATCCGCCACATAGGCATAATCCCCGGCAACAGTGACACCCTGTGCATAATCGGTGCCCACAGTGGCGGTCAGTACCGGCTGGGTCGGGTCACTGATATCGATGATACGAAGACCGGCCCATTCATCCACGACATAGGCATAGCCCCCGACAACAGTGACATCTATTGCAAAAGAGACGCCCAAGGTGGCGACCCGTACGGGCTGGGTCGGGTCACTGATATCGATAATATGAAGACCGGAGACTCCATCTAGTAATATGCCATCTCCAGTTACCACGTAAGCATAGCCCCCGGCGACAGTGACATCGAAAGCATAATCGGTGTCCACGGTGGCGGTCAGTACGGGCTGGGTCGGGTCACTGATATCGATGATACGAAGACCGGACTCTCCATCCGCCACATAGGCATAGCCTCCGCTGACAGTGACACTTCCTGCACCCGTGGTGTCCAAGGTGGCGGTCAGTACCGGCTGGGTCGGGTCACTGATATCGATGATACGAAGACCGGAGCTTCCATCCGCCACATAGGCATAGCCTCCGCTGACAGTGACACTTCCTGCACCCGTGGTGTCCACGGTGGCGGTCAGTGCCGGTTGGGTCGGATCACTGATATCGATGATACGAAGACCGGACCCTCCATCCGCGACATAGGCATAGCCCCCAGCAACAGTGACATCCTGTGCATAATCGGTGTCCACGGTGGCGGTCAGTACGGGCTGGATCGGGTCACTGATATCGATGATACGAAGACCGGACCCTCCATCCGCCATGTAGGCATAGCCTCCGCTGACAGTGACATCCTGTGCATAATTGATGTCCAAGGTTGCGGCCGTATGCACCCCAACCGCACAGGCAATTTTGGTTCCCGTACACTCGGCAGGAGGATCGGGCAGGACATCACCTCCAGTATTACCTCCATTGCCGCCGGCATCAAGATCGTCACTCCAGCCCAGCTGGATATATTGGCTGTCTGGAAAAACAGTGATAGTCCTGCTTGATGAGGTTGACGAATCTATTTCATCAAGCTGGAAAGAGGTAAACTGATAGGCTATGTTCTCCTCAGTATCTGCGGGAGCTGTAAGGCAGTACCTCCCGTCACCCGTAGTGGTTAACTCCGCCCTGACGATAAAACCTTCGTCGGCAACAAAAGAGCCGTTTTCATCAAGCCCTACAAATCGTGCATAGGATGTATAGGTACAACTTTCACATTGGTTTTCAGCAAGCCAGTCCGCCATAGGGTCGTCCTGATCGTGCATCTGAATACAAAATTTCATGCCCGGCTGAAGGGTAAAACTTTGAGCCTGGGCATCAAAATAAAACTGTGCGGCATCACCTGTTTGAAATTCGAGATAAGGAGTTGCAAGCTGAACGTCGGGATAGTCGCTTTTATCATACTCGATTGAATACTCTGCACCGGACCAAATGGGCTGTGAAACGCCTGGGCACAAAATTCTCATACTTATCCAGTAGTTGCCTATACTTCCACTGCCTTCCACGAGCGCTTCATGATTAAGTACAGGTACCTTGAGGATAACACTTCCTCCAGGCTGAACATTATCAATCTGATGGTCATAAGATTGTACAAACGTTTCACCGTTGCCGCCCATACTGATGCTCAGGCTAACACCTTCCGCCGGCCAGGGAAGCGGGGTGCCACCATCTTGCTTAAGAAAATAATCCGGTAAAGTGATTTTGAGCTCAGCAAACTTGGCATCATAGTATTCCCGCGTCAGAGCAATTTCATATTCCCAATAATCAGGCATCCAGTCGGAAATTCCAGTAAGCTGGACAACGGGTTTTGTTACGGAAATGTTGTTCGCATCCCACATACGATCGACGTCCAGCCCTGTAAAAGGGTTATTCTGCAGTGGTAAATCAGCAATGGTCGACGAGCTGACGAGAAAACTCCATAACTCCTTATGGACGACAGCAAGGAGATCCTCGATGGTTGTATGCAGGGCAACAACCATGCGCTGTTTATCATTTAAATCCTCCTGGCTTATCAGCAGATCCTTGATAAGGGTGTAAATTGGGACACGCAGCGTATAGGCGCTTTGGTTATCGCCGAGGTAGACATCAACAACAAAGCCTGGCCGCATGTACGCAAAAGCCCAGCCATGTGCAGGATCAAGTGCAGTAAATTGTGAAAAATCAAAGTTGAGATGAGATAGCTGTTTTCCTGCTAACAGGCGACCAATTTGCTGAACATACGATGAGTTATCGGTATCATCGGCGCCCAGTATACTTTTAATTTCGGCAATGCTTATCGGATGGATCTTCGGGGATGCAGATGTTATCTCGCTGCTGTTGAGCCCCGTAAATGGCAGGGAAAGAATTTCACCACGGGATCGAATGCGCAGGTCGACTCGATGGACAGGATCCTTGCGTCCATCCCTATTCAGAACAAAAAATAGGATTGGCTTTTCAGTAAGCTCAGGATCAAATACTGGGTCCATAACGGAGACATCCTGTGTTGAGGGATCGACGAAGTACCCGTTGACCTTATAGGCCTGATTCCACTGAACATTACCGTATATTGGGGCAATTTTGACGATCTTGTCGTGAGTGCCCCTGGTCAATTCAAGGTTAGCAAAATAATAGTACGGTGCAGTACGTCTCTTCTCGATAATATCAATTCTTGTTTCCCGGGTATCCGTATCAAAGAAACGTATGCAAGCAGTGTCCGGAAGTCCGTAAAGGAAAGTATGGATCAATGTTTCTCCATCCTGAACCACACTTGTATCTGCTTCCTGTTCAAAAAAATCGACATTGGGAGGTATAATATCCGTCAGATGTACCTGATCATACTCCGTCACATTGCCAAGTAGTTCCATACGCAGATACATGAGGCGATTCCAATACAACTGAAATGCTTTGATAGTTTCCAGAGGATCAATAATATCATTGATTGCGGTCAGCTGATTTGTTCTCCAGAAAGTTGACGTTGCTTTATTATCAAGTAATCCTACTATCCACCCTTCTGAAGAAATGCCACTGCCAATATCAACAGCTAATTCCAGAGTTCCTGTAATTCTTCCAAGATCCTCATATGATCCTGTCCACCAGGACTGGCTCTCGAATAATTTCTGACTGTTGACCATGAGTAGATTGGCCAGGAACCTATCCATTTTTGAGTCCGAATTGGAAAAATATCCACTAAGAGAAGAAGAGGCTGCCGAGGCAAAACCCAGCATCTTAAAATCGGTGTCCTGTTTTACCATTTCATACTGGTGAAGGGCGACCCCGACACCTTTGATAAACTTTGAGTCAAATAGAACCCGCAGTTTTCTGGCGAACACTTTTCCTAACTGAGGATTTTTAAATATTAGTTGTGCAGCACTTATACCTCCTTTAGTCACGTCACCAAGATCCTCAAATGACTCATATATTATCCTGGATATATCAGGTATATTCCGGCTGTCCAAGAACATGTTCCAGGCAGCAATCTTTGTTTGTTGTTCAATATAATCAAGGTTGTTGGAGATGGTGTCATAAGCCTCATTTGTAATAACCGGCCTCAGCTGTTCCAGGACCATTCGTTTGGCATAAATATTGTCTGCCGAGTATTTGGCATATAGCATAGAAGGATAACTGAGTGCAGCATACATTCTGATGCCCGCTCCCCCGGCTGATATTATACTGGAACCATAACTTCCTACTTTTTTGAGAAATCCTATCCCTTTTGGGGGCAGTACATTCCCATCCAACATTTCCAAAACGTCATTTTGTATTTTCTGAACCAGGAGGTCATATTGAATATCTATGCTGATTTGTGTTTCAAGGGACAATTTTCGAGTAAAGGTTTCTATTGTCGCTTTCATGGCGTCTGCAGACATATCGACAAAAAAACGGGTGCTTTTGTCCAGGATAAGATCCAATGTACTGGTTTTTTGCAGGAGTTTAGGCAATTCGGAAGTATTTTCAAAGGCCTGTTGAAAGGCGTGTTGAACAACCCTTGTTTTGACAAATAAGTCAAAAAGGTCATCTGATTCCTGATCAGTTAAAGAAACATCATCCTGGTTAGTAGCATTATCAAGTTCATAAACTTTATTGACAAATTCAGGTTCCTGGAAAATACCTGTGGAATCAAGAAGAATTAAGCTTTCAAGGGCTCTTTTTTCTGCGGTTATTCTTTTAGCGGGCAGGCCATTTGCCACTAAGCTGCCATGTTGTCCGGATTCCGAAGAGATATAGCTGTAGATACTCCCCAGGTTGGAGAGAGGATTTGTCCCAATTGTGGAATTGTAGGAATCAATTATATCAGCATAAAATAACTTATTCTCTGGAGAACAGGTAAAAATGCCTGAGGTATCTGGACATACCCAAGGTTGTTGATTGGGATATCGGGCAAAACCAAACCCAGGGGTACCCAGCTCGATAATTGCCAGTAAAAAGAAAAAGAAATAAAAAAAAATATTGAATTCCTTTGACGTATAGATTCTCATTCTGCCCCGCTCTGAACAAGCTGTTCATGTTTTGCACGTTGCATTCCCAGCAAGACTCTGCATATAGAACAATGTGCTAATAACCGATTACAACGACTCTCTATATTGTTAACAATTATACATCCTGGCTGGATTTTCCGTCTACGGAATAAATACGCGTTAAACACCTATGGAAAACAAGTAATAATGAATGGCGCAGATTGTACAGGTGATTGCGTTAGCTCGCTATGCCCGTCATCAGCCAATGACATTTTTGAGGCAGTAGGTAAGGTTGCAGCTTCCACGACGGATTGTACAATGCATCGAGCTTATGGCTGAGCTCATAAATGAATGCGAATGGAAGCGTGACGTTACAGGGAATTGTGAGAAAAGTATTTCGCCACGTCGAATTTATCTTGACAAAGCCTTCTCATGGAAGTGAGCCTGCGAGACTCCGGGGGCGGGCTCCTACGATTTATTGGGTTGCTGGTGAAACCCACTTTTTACGGGTCCATCATTGTTGAGATAATGTTTTTTAATCACAGAATCAGGTATTCAGGAGAGTAAACGCTGTTCTGCTTCCAGGTAACGGGCCCTGGTTTTTTCCAGAATCTCAGGTGGCAGAGGTGGTGGCGGCGGTTGTTTGTTCCAGTCAAGAGAGGAGAGGTAATCACGAAGAAACTGCTTGTCAAAACTTGGCTGTCCCTGACCGGGAGAATAGGTGTCAACGGGCCAGAAGCGTGAAGAATCAGGCGTCAGCACCTCATCAATAAGAATCAACTCGCCGTGGATCATGCCCAGTTCAAACTTGGTATCGGCAATAATAATTCCCTTGGCAAGCGCATAGTCGGCAGCTTTTTTATACAGGGCAAGGCTGATATCAGCCA
>JALXCX010000448.1 GCA_026990725.1 Desulfobulbaceae bacterium | reverse complement strand
CATCGTTTCCCGCAGAAGCCAGGACCATGAACAACAGATTGGTCAGACTTGACAAGACAGCTCCCAGAAAAAGAATACGTGTTACTCCGTAGCGTAAAGTCAGAACCCCGCCAAGAAATCCTCCGGCAAGCGTCATGAACAGACCAAATGTTTTGATAATACTGGCTATCACTGGTTTTGAAAATCCCAGGTCCTGATAAAAGACATTTGATATCACGCCCAGGACAATGTCTGAGATACGGTAGAGCCCTATCAACGCAAGAAGCAGCAACGCAGTCTCTGTTCCATAGCGTTTGAAAAAATCAGCAACAGGGTTGATGTAGGTATTTTGTACCATATCACGATCAGCTATTTTACAGAGGACAAGCCCGTAGGCAACAGCAAGTCCTCCGGCAAGAGCCAGCAGCAGTCGACCTGATTCAACAGCAAAGGAGATAAGGGCTTTATGCTCCGGCAAACCTGAACTTAAAAACATTTTTACATCTGCAACGGTCGTTTTGCTTAAAAAGAAAAGGGCTGCAAAGGCACCTGCGCTACAGAGAAACAGGAGAAGAAAGCGTAAATAATGTTTTGATGAGGATTCTCTGGCTTCTACGATTATTACAGGTTCTTCAATAATAAGGGTTGTCGCCACCCCGATCAACATAACAGCGGCCATGCCAAAATAACTGTATTTCCAGGCAGTATAGTTGTAATGTCCCGTGCTTGTGCCAAACCAGCTGGCAAGATACAGCGCTCCTGCCCCGGCCACCAGCATTCCTATTCGATAACCGGCAATGTAGGTCGATGCCAGCAGGGCCTGTAATTCCTCTTCAGCACATTCTATTCTATAGGCATCAATGACAATGTCCTGGGTAGCCGAGGAAAAACCAAGCATCACTGCGGCCAGGGCCATGGCCACCAGGTTATGCTCATTGGCGGCCGGATCGGTCAGGGCCATGAGGCAGATTGCCGTGATAACGGCAATCTGGGTAACGAGTAACCAGCTTCGCCTGCGCCCGAGAGCTTTTGTTAACAAGGGGAGAGGCAGTGTGTCCACCAGTGGCGCCCAGATAAATTTAAAGGAGTAACCCAGGGCGGCCCAGGAAAAAAACGTCACTGCGGACCTGCTTACTCCAGCCTCCCGCAGCCAAAGGGACAGGGAAGAAAAAATAAGTAATATAGGGACACCGGCAGAAAAACCAAAAAAGAGCATCGTTATAACGCGCGGATGAGTCCAGGCCTGGATACTCTGTCGCCAGGTTTTTTGTGTCGGGGTAAAATTTTCGGGCTGGTTGTTCATTGAAGGTGTCTGTGTTATCGTATTAATGTCTCTAGTTCCTGAATATCTGAGAAGTAGAATTTCAAAAAAATATTAAATATTAGAACGAATTGAATGAATATCAAGATCTATAACACTCTGGCCAGAAAAAAAGAAGTACTCCATCCTTTGGAAGAAGGCCATGTCAAACTGTATGTCTGCGGTATTACCTCCTACGATTATTGCCATATTGGTCATGCCCGATCCGCCCTGGTCTTTGATATGGTCGTGCGTTACCTGCGCTATCGGGGCTATAAAGTTACTTTCATAAGAAATTTTACTGACATAGATGATAAGATAATTGCCCGGGCAGCAGAGCGGGGTATTGATGCCCAGGAGCTTGCCCAGCGTTTTATTGATGAGTTTTATGTGGATATGGACGCATTGGGTGTCTTGCGTCCCGATATTGAACCGCGAGCTACAGAGCATATTGCCGAGATGATAGAACTTGTCCAGGAGTTGATTGACAAGGGGCTGGCCTATCCCTCTGGAGGCGATGTCTATTTCCGGGTAAATCGTTTTACGGGTTACGGAGCGCTTTCTGGTCGCAGTCTTGACGATATGCAGGCCGGGGCCCGGATAGAAGTCAATGATCAGAAAGAGCATCCCATGGATTTTGTTCTCTGGAAGGCGGCCAAACCAGGAGAGCCTAAATGGACAAGCCCGTGGGGTGAGGGCCGTCCGGGCTGGCATATTGAATGTTCTGCCATGAGCCGCAAGTATTTTGGCGAAACCTTTGATATCCATGGCGGCGGCAAGGATCTTATTTTTCCGCATCATGAAAATGAAATAGCACAGAGCTGCGGTGCCTCAGGGAAACCTTTTGCCAATCTATGGATGCACCATGGTTTTGTGACCATAAAAGATGAAAAAATGTCTAAATCCCTGGGCAATTTCCTCACCATTCGTGACGTTTTGGAGCAGTATCCCGCAGAAGTGATGCGTCTGTTTATTTTTTCCACCCAGTATAGAAATCCGCTTGATTTTACAGAAGACGCACTCCAGGACGCCCGTACAGGTCTTGACCGGATGTATGAATGTCTGGCCGGTGTTGAGGGGCTTGCCGGTGTGAGTGACGGCACATCTGTTGTCAGCGGTAAAGACAGGAAAAAAATAGAGTCGCTGCGGCAGCGGTTTGAATCGGCCATGGATAATGATTTTAATACCGCCCAGGGGCTTGGTTTTCTATTTGATGCTGTCAAAATTTTGAATAAGATTACCAGGATGCTGTCTTCAGGCGGCTCGGCAGAAGATAATGAACTGGTGCGACAGGGTGCGGGGATTGTGCGGGAGCTGGCCGGATTACTGGGCGTTTTGCAGCAGGATCCTGTGCGATACGTGGCCCGGAAAAAGAAAAAGCTGCTGGCCTCAATCACTCTTTCAGAAGAAGAGATTCAAGCTCTTATCACCAAACGCAATGTTGCCCGGGATGAAAAAAACTGGGCTGCAAGTGACGCTGTTCGTGATGAACTTCTGACCCATAATATCGAACTCCATGATGGCCCGGACGGGACAACCTGGGATGTGAAATCATAAATTAAGTCGTTCTTGATATGAAAGGACTCTATCATTTTTGCGCCAGGTGGCGTTGCGCATCAAAAAAATGTCCCTCTTTCCGGAAAAAAATGATTTGGGAATAACTGTTTTTCGTTATGCCCCAACCTTTTTTCTGTGTTCTTGTCTGGTTCTATTCGTGCCTCTTGTTCTGTTTTTCTGAAGAGGAAGCAATGTCTTAAAAAACATGGTAAAAGAGCTGGAAGGGATTCAGAAGGGGAAAAGAATTGTCTTCCAGAAAGGGGTGGCTTCGGAGGTATGTTGCATGGCGCGTTTACCTGTTGTA
>JALXCX010000447.1 GCA_026990725.1 Desulfobulbaceae bacterium | reverse complement strand
TCATTCACCTGTTACAATGGCTGTCCGGACCGGAGCAGGATACTCTACGACGTGCCTTTACCGTCTGGTTCAGCCGGGTTTTGTTCCCTAACCGGATAGCCGGAACACACAAACCGTCAATTGAAGACCTTGATGAGGTAAAAACCATGTTAGCTGAACGAGTCAAGGAATGGAACAGAGAATCCATGCAAAGAGGCATGCAGAAAGGTATGCAGAAAGGTATGCAAAAAGGAGCGCTGAATCTTCTGGTCCGACTACTGGAAACAAAATTCGGTCCAATAGCTCCGGAAGTTATGAAACGTCTGGAACAGGCCGACGAGCAACAACTTCTGAACTGGTCGGAACGGATTCTGACAGCAAAAAGCCTCAGCGATATGTTTGGGAACTAACAGAAAAGCTATCTGATAAGCCCTCCCACACATCCCGTCATCCCGAAGTCTTTTGGCCGGGAGGTAAGCGGAGCGTAGCGGAGACTCCGATCCAGAATGCATCTTAGGGGCGGGCATCTTCCCGGATCCCCGATAACTACACTCGGGGATGACGACAACCATCGGACATGACGATTGTCAATATCGTCATGACATTTTTTGTCACCCCGCTGCCTTAAATTGTCAGTTGCACAGAGAATATCCATTCATCTCTTCTACCAAAAACACAACGTTAAAAGAAAATTCTTAGCCGCAATCACCTTATATTACAGCCCTTTTAAATAAAAATTTAGAAAATTTCAAACATGGCACAGCGGATGCTACATGAGGGACAAATCAAACAAATTATTTTTTTATTCAACTCAATCCTCATGGAGGGAAAAAATGAAAACAAATGTACTGAGAAAATTACACAAAGACAGTAAAGGTTTTACCCTGATCGAGCTGATGATCGTTGTGGCGATCATCGGTATTCTGGCCGCGATTGCCATTCCGCAGTTTTCCAAGTATCGTATCAGAGGTTTTAACTCTGCTGCTTTAAGTGACATGAAAAATGCCATGACAGGTGAAGCCGCCCTCTCTGCTGACTGGCAACAGTATGGTACGACCCAGGCTAATGCTGGTGTTTTTGCGGTCGTAGCTCCTGCAGCAGGTGCTATTGTTAGAGGTGGCGATGCCAATGGGGATGGACTTGCAACCATGGACAGTAGTGGTGCTAATCGCGGTCTTGCCCTTTCCGTGAGTAACGGGGTTGATTTGATCGCGGTCACCAATGCAGTACCTGCAGCGGGTCTTACTGCTTCAACTTTTAATGCTCAAGCCAAACATCTTCAGGGTGACACCATGTACGGTGGCAGTGCCGACACCACAAATATTTATCAAAATCCAACATCTGTTGTTCCAGGTACAGCTATGGCTGCTGGCGATGTTATTGCTGCTACTGTCAACACAGATGACTTTAATGGTGTTGCCAACTGGTCAATCAAATAAGCTGAGCATTGTATCTCCCGGCTGGTTCAGGCTGGTCTGATGATACATTAGTTTAAAAAAAAAATAGAGACAGCACGTACAATGTGTTGTCTCTATTTTTTTATTCTGTTTTTATTCTCCCAGGAAAGAACAGGGAATCGTACTCCATGTAAAGCATTATGATAAGCTTTGAAGCTATAAGTAAAACCTACACCAAAGAGCTGTTTACCCCGGGCAAAACTGCTCTGGATGAACTTTCCTTTACTCTTCCCAAAGGACAAACCCTTGGTCTTATTGGCGCCAATGGCGCAGGCAAATCGACCACTATTCGCCTTCTCATGGATTTTATCCGCCCTGACAATGGTAGAATCAAACTGTTTCACACGTCACCAAAAAATATCTTAATCCGCAAAAAAATCGGTTACCTCCCGGAAACAACAAATTTTCCGCCAAATCTAAACATTCTTTCCCTGCTCAAATTCACTGCAACAAGCTGCAATGTTCCAACATCTCTTTTTGAAAATCGTTGCAGACAATGGCTAAATAAACTTGCATTATGGGAGGCAAGGAAACAACCATTAAGAACGTATTCAAAGGGTATGCAACAACGGGCAAATTTTGCTCTTGCGCTTATCAATAACCCGGATCTGCTCATTCTGGATGAACCCATGAGTGGTCTTGACCCCATGGGCAGGGCGGCAATAATTCAACTTATCCTTCAACTCAAAAAAGAAGGCAAAACAATTCTCTTTTGTTCCCATATTTTAAACGATGTTGATAAACTGGTTGACAACATCCTGCTTCTGCACAAAGGGAAAAAAATATTTTACGGCACACCAAAGGAATTAACCATCCAGGAAAAAAAGGACTCCATAGAAGATGCCTTTGTCTCAATTGTCAGCAGAGAGGAACAACATGAATAATCAGTTTCGTCGTATAGGAGCTCTGGCCAAACTGACCATAATCGACGGAATGAAAAGACATGCATTGATTGGACTGGTCTTCTTTGCTTTGGCCGGTGAAGTTGGAGGTCTCTTTTTTTTCGACTTTATCCCCAGGGATATCGGTCGCGCGGCCAATGATTTTCTTTTTTCAATCAGTTTTATTACCGGCTTTGTCTTTTTGCTTTTTCACGCCGTTCATGCAATTGCCTGGGACACGAATAATAAAACCAGCCTTACCTTTCTGGCCCGCCCGATTTCCAGAACCGAATATCAACTCGGTTTATTTGCGGGCCTGGCGGTGCTGCTCTTCTTACTCAATGTTATCCTTGGTGGTATCAGTTGGACTGTTCTCCATTTCATCAAGACCAGCGTTGACATTCAATATTTCACTTATCTTTCACTACCCTTTTTTTTCCTGGCCCAATTATTCTTGTATTTAATTGAATTAACAATTCTTTCTGTTATTTTTCTCTTTGCCAGTTTAGTCAGGGGAAGTTTTCCTGTTCTTCTGCTGACCATAGCTTATTATGGAATTTGTACCGGCCTGCCCGTTGTCCGCGAATCGGTACAACAACAATCCGCAGAAACGGGTACAAAAACACTGGCAATTATCCTGAAATCAATGGCAATTATTTTCCCTGATTTTTCCAGGCTGGACATAAAATCATTTGTTATTGCCGCAAACCATTCATTATCCACATCCACAATGTTGGCAATCTCGGGATTACATATAGGATATATCTTCCTGATGTTATGGTTGGCCTCTGTAATTTTTCGACAAAAGGATCTTATATAATGCGCAAG
>JALXCX010000446.1 GCA_026990725.1 Desulfobulbaceae bacterium | reverse complement strand
TTTATATTTTCAAGCAGTTCATAAAAAACAGAGAGTCCGTGTTCAGTAAAATAAGTTACCGCCTCGATTACATCTTCCCGGACCTTGGAGGCACTGCGAATCACCAGACCGTCATAATCAGGAATGATTGCCTATAATTCTTCAGGAGGTAATCCGCTATTAACACCTACTTCAAGTCCGGAACAAAGAAGAATTTCTTCACCAATGGGTGCAAGATTATCACTAATCAATACCTTCACGAGTCCTCCCTTGTCAGCAGATTCGAAAAAAGAAAATATGTTGATTTTTCATTGCAAAGAAAGCAGTATACCTCCATTATAAATTGCAGACAATACAAAAGTCCCATGTGCGGCAAACCTGAAAAAAGCCGTCTACGTGGTTTTTTTTTAAAGATGAGGAGCATGACATGACAGAGGTTCGAGTCCGTTTTCCACCAAGCCCCACCGGCTATCTTCATATTGGCGGGGCCCGTACTGCCCTGCTCAACTGGCTTTGGGCCCGAAAAAACGGTGGCAAATTAATACTTCGCATTGAAGATACAGATGCAGAGCGTTCTACGCAGGAATCCATTGAAGGTATTATTGATGGTATGAACTGGCTGGGTCTGGATTGGGACGAAGGACCCTATTTCCAGACAGAATTTTCCGATGATCATAACAGGGCGGCCAAGCAATTACTTGAAACCGGACATGCCTATAAATGCTTCTGTACAAAAGAAGAGCTGGATCGTAAGAGAGAATCGGCCATGGCGGCCAAACAGGATGTCCGCTACGATGGCACCTGTCGTCATTTAAGCGCTGAGGCAATTGCCGAAAAAGAGGCCCAGGGTATCCCACATGTCATCAGGTTCAAAGTTCCCAAAGTTTCAGGAAAAGTCGCCTATGACGATAAAGTTCTCGGCACCATAGAAAGAAGCTATGAGGACATTGAAGATTTTGTCATAGTCCGTTCTAACGGTAAGCCTCTCTATCTGCTGTGCAATGTGGTTGATGACATACGTGATCGGATTTCCCACATTATTCGCGGACAGGACCATATGAGTAATACCACAAGACAGGTGCTGCTCTACAAAGCCCTTGACGCCCAGGTACCGGTCTTTGCTCATATGCCCCTGACCCTTGATCTTCAGAAACGAAAAATTTCCAAGCGAAGCCACGGTGAAATTGTAGCGGTGCAGTTTTACCGGGAAAAGGGATTTATTCCCTGGGCCTTGTGCAATTTCCTCGCCCTGCTTGGCTGGAACCCGGGGACAGAGCAGGAAATTTTCAGCCGCGAAGAACTGATTGAGGCCTTTACATTGGAGCGTATTGGCAAAGTCAATTCAGTCTTTAATTACCAGAAAGGCAATGCCAAATTTTTTACAGACCCCAAGTTGATCTCCATTAATGAACAGTACCTGCGCAGCATGGACATTGAACAGCTTGCCGAGCTTGTCAAAAAAGACTTTATCGAGCAGGGCATCTGGGACGAGGTATATGACACTGAAAAACGGGAGTGGTTTTTAAACACTCTTGACCTTATCCGGGACAGATTTCACACTATCCGCGACTTTGCCACTCTGGGCAGAGCATATTTTGCAGATGATTACCAGGTTGAAGCCAAACCCCTGAAAAAGAATATTCTCAAGCATCCGGATCTAAAAAAATGGCTTCCCCTTCTGGCGCAGCAGTTTTCGTCTCTTGATGACTTTAATAAAGAGAGTACCGAAGCTGAATCCCGGGCCTTGGCCGAAAAACTTGAAATCAAACCGGGCATTATAATCAACGGAATGCGTACAGCACTCACCGGCCAACTTGCCGGTCCGGGAATGTTTGATATTTTGATGGCCATTGGGAAAGAACGTGTTATTCAGCGGCTCTCAAACATTGATCATCTCTATAACGAAAATGAATAAGGCCAGCTCCATAACCTGACTTCAACATACAGACGAGCAAAAACATGTCTACAGAGAATACAAACGAAAAACCACTTGATTTTATCCGGCAGATAATTGCCGAAGACCTGAAATCTGGTAAACACAAAAACATTGTCACCAGATTTCCACCCGAACCAAACGGCTTTCTCCATATTGGCCATGCAAAGTCTATCTGCCTAAACTTTGGTATTGCCCAAGAAAACAACTCGGTTTGTCACCTCCGCTTTGACGACACAAACCCGGGCAAGGAGTCCACGGAATACGTGGAGGCAATACAAAAGGATGTTCACTGGCTTGGGTATGACTGGGGGGAGCATCTGTACTACGCATCCGACTATTTTGATCAACTCCATGACTTTGCAGTCCAGCTTATCAAACTTGGTCGGGCTTATGTCTGTCACTTAAGTGCAGATGAAATGCGCGAATACCGTGGAACACTGACAAACCCCGGCAAAAACAGTCCCTACCGTGACCGATCTATTGAAGAAAACCTGGATTCTTTCAACCAGATGAAAAACGGGGAGCTTGCCGAAGGCACTTGTGCTCTGCGGGCAAAAATCGATATGGCCTCGCCCAACATCCTGATGCGTGACCCGGTTATTTACCGGATCATGCACACCAGTCACCATAGAACCGGGGATAAATGGTGTATTTATCCTATGTACGATTTCTGTCATTGTCTCTCTGACATGATTGAAGAAATCACCCACTCTCTCTGTACCCTGGAGTTTGAAAATAACCGACCCCTCTACGACTGGGTGCTGGACACGCTGCAGACGCCATGCCACCCGCGTCAGTACGAATTTGCAAGGCTCAACATCAACTATACCGTAATGAGCAAACGTAAACTTCTTCAGCTCGTGGACAACAACCATGTCGGGGGCTGGGATGATCCGCGTATGCTCACTATCTCGGGCCTGCGCCGACGGGGATATACGCCAGCCTCAATTCGTAATTTCTGTGATATCATAGGTATGGGAAAACGTGATTCATGGATTGACATGGGCGTACTCGAAAACGCCATCCGTGACGACCTGAACGAACACGCACCACGTGTTCTAGGTGTGTTGCGCCCCTTAAAAGTCGTTATAACTAATTATCCGGAAGATCAGGAAGAAGAGCTCATTGGCCAGAATCACCCACAGCAACCGGAAATGGGCACACGCATGCTGCCGTTTTGCCGTGAGATTTATGTTGAGGAAACAGACTTTATGGAAGATGCACCCAGGAA
>JALXCX010000445.1 GCA_026990725.1 Desulfobulbaceae bacterium | reverse complement strand
TGGGCGCTGGCAGGTTTGGCCTGCCAGCCGGCAAGAGGTTCGGGCAATAACTCCTTCATGCGTTCGCTTTTTTTCTGACGAACAAGCTGAGAGGCATAGTCAAGGTTAGATGCCGCTCCGGCATAATCACCAACCCGGTACTGTTTAACGGCCTGATCAATGGTTGTCAACACATCATCTGTCCCCTCTGCTGCCATCACAGGCAGGGCAAGAGATGCTGCTAAAAACAAACTCAACACAAAGATATGTTGTGGTTTCATTCGTCGTTTCTCCACGCAAAATATATATTTTATATGGTATCGTGATACCAGTAAATCGGCATATCTGTCAAGAAAAGAACCCTGCTGTCCCCTGCCCCGCATCCAAATTTGGTCTTGTCGATTTTACAGCTTTCGGATAGGCTGAAAGAAAAATTCATTCAAACATTTCAGGATCCCAACCACCTGCAACGCTGTTTCTTTTTTTCCAGGAAAACAATGGCGGCTCCATTTAGAAAAAAACTTGTTCCAATAACCAAACTGCGCAATGTTCGAGGCGTGGATCTTCCTGTTGGTCTGGACTTTGTTCAGCTTGTGGTGACCGGCCCGCCCGGTGCCGGTAAAACATATTATATCAACAAAATTCACGGCTGGCCCAATGAAGGATATCTTGATCTCACCCGCAAGGGATGGTGGAAAGACAGATCACTGACCTATCGCCCCCGGGAAGTCCATCTGGGGCTGCCATTTGAAGGCGTTCCCCAGGCGCTGACTGTCTTTGATACCCAGTGGCTTGAGGCTAAAAAACCTCTCAAACTGCAGCTGAACCGCTTCCAGATTCCGCCTGACGGCAGCCGCTTTCTTCAGAGCAACTGGCGGCACCGCTATATTTTTGAATTTCTCCTGCCCAAAGCGGAAACTATTTTCAGGCAGCGTCAGGAGCGACACGCTGAGGGATATTTCCCGGTGGACGAAGAACTGACCATTGACATTGTCAAGCGTCAACTGGCGATCCACGAAGAAGTTGTTCTCTACATGCACCGGGTCAAGATGCAGGTTTATGTCCGGGAGGCCCTGGACCAGCCACCCATGTGTATTGTTGAAGAGAATGACGCCGGAATCCCGAGATGGGCAACAGCGCAATCTCCACAACGTCCCAGCCTGCGGACAATGGATGGCTGGAAAAGCCTTATTTTACGCAAAGACCCCATCAACTGGCTGACTGTTACCGATCAGTGGCAAAAAATATCCAAAGAAGGCCGGGTCGCCCATGACGGAAACCCATTTGAGCTGAGAATAGGCAAGAGAGTGCTGCGGTTTTATCCTGAGCTGCCCCTGGGGGTTCGCAAACAATATCTGCGCCGCAACTGGCTGATCACAGATCCAAAAAATTTTGGTTCACGGATCTGTGGTTTTACCAGGGTTCGCCCCGGTGACACCGTGATGATCGGCCGTTCCAACCAGGAATATCAAAATATTTTCAACTTTGGCCGGGATGTGGCCAAGCGTCACCTCAATATCACCAACGAAAAAGGTGATATCATTATTACCCCCCTTGACCAGGACAGAGATGTTGAGATAATCCGCATAACCGATGCCGGACGTGAGGCGAGGGTTGAGGCGCGGCGCTATGCCGCCATCACCGAAATTCGCTCTATATATGGCGGAGATATCACCCTGCTCCCCCCGGACAAGGCTCTTTCCCTGCTGGAAGATGTCAATACCCTGCTGGCAGACGAGCCGTACCGCCCTCTCAACAAGGAGAACCGCCCCGGCGGCCTGATTGAGCTGCCCGAAGAGCAAATTCCAATCATTGTGGGAGACCTGCATGGACAGGCAAACAATCTCCTGAAAATACTGACTGAAAACAGGTTTCTTGATGCCCTTGAAGCAGAGACCGCTTCTCTGATCATCCTTGGCGATGCGGTTCATTCTGAAATTCCCGGTGAAATGGACAAGATGGAAAGTTCCATTCTCATCATGGATATCATCCTCACCATAAAAAAACGGTTTCCGGCAAATATTTTTTACCTGCGCGGCAACCACGACAGCTTTGCCGACAACATCAGTAAGGACACCGTTTCACAGGGCGTGATCATGCGGCAGCAGCTCAAAAAACTGCGCGGCAGAGAGTATGTTGAGGCAATGGAAAAATTTTATGACAGCCTGGCCTATGTGATCAAATCTGATACCTTTGTCGCCTGCCATGCCGGGCCTTCACATAAAAAAGTCACCCGAACCAAGCTGATAAACATATATAAACACCCAAAAATAAGACGTGATCTTGTCTGCAGCCGCCTCAAAAGGCCAAATTATCTGGCCGGCTATTCCAAGGGAGATGTTAAACGTTTCCGCAAGGGGTTGGGGCTTGCCAAGGGCGCACCTTTTATTGTCGGCCACACCCCCATAGACCCGTCCGGGAGCGTATGGCGTAATGTTGCCGATATTAAGGGACACCACATTATTTACAGTGGCAGGCCGACCGGCCCGGCGGTGTTTGTCCAGCTCAACGGCCAGATGATCCCCCTGCGCTATCCCGCTGAACCGCTCATAAAACTTATTGGTAAAATCCCCGAAAAAGGGTAGAGAAGGTTTACTTTTTAATCACCGAGTCAGACCACTTACTTTTTACAGGAGAACATGCTATGGCAATAAAATCCACCAGTCCGCTGGCTGGCCTGCTTCGCAAGTCGCCCTTTAAGCCGATTCAGGAACACATGCGCACGGTTTTTGCCTGTGTTTCCCTTTTGCAGCCCCTGTTTGACGCGCTCTCGGCAAAAGATTTTGACAAGGTTGCTGAATTGGCGGCTGAAATTGCATCGCTGGAAACCGAGGCGGACAAACAAAAAAGCGTCTTCCGTCTGCACATGCCCAAGACGCTGTTTATGCCGGTTGATCGGCGGGATCTGTTGAATCTGCTGCGCGATCAGGATTCGCTGGCCGATGACGCTGAAAAAATCAGCCAGATCCTCACCAGCAGAGACATGGAAACACCAGAGGCCATCAATACTTTACTCAATGATCTCCTCGCCGGTACGCTAGCCATCTGCTCTGATGCCAAAGTAATGATCGAGGAACTTGACGAGCTGGTTCAGGTCGGTTTTGGCGGCCGGGAACATGACAAAGTAATCGAGATGATTGCCGGGGTCAGATCCAGTGAAGACAGCC
>JALXCX010000444.1 GCA_026990725.1 Desulfobulbaceae bacterium | reverse complement strand
CACCCTCTTGCCTTGACTGCCTCATGCACGAAATGGCCATAAAATCCGTCTCCACAAAACGAAGGGATAAGCGAAGGATGGATATTCAAAACATTTTTTTCCAAAGGCTCAGGGGGCAAATAAAGCTTCAGATAACCGGCAAGTACAATAAGCGTGACATCATATCTGGCAATAATCTGATTAACCGCTGTGTTTCCCTCTGCGTGAAATGCCGGATATCCATATTTTCTGCCCTTCTCAAGACCAAGAGCATTGCCACGATTTGAAATAACCACTTGAATCTCAGCCTTAAGTTTCCCCTGCCCGATCAGGTCATGAAAATTATCAAGCGTTCTCCCGGAGCCGGAGAGTAACACGGCAAGCTTTTGCATTGTTATTCCCCGGAAAAATAATCGTTGCCATCAACATCAATTGTACTCAGCCACTCAGCTATTTTTGTATCATAACCCGAGGTCAGCTGGAACACTTTGACAGCCAGTCTGAAACGGGTTTTTAATGTTGTATTACCTGACTCTTTTATCTCTGCCAGGACCTGAGGATAATCTGCTGGATCGACAATGACCGTGACATCACGAAAATTTTTTGCCGAAGCGCGTAACAGGGTTGGCCCGCCAATGTCAATATTTTCGATAGCATCTGCAAGACCGCAATTGGGGTCAGCTACTGTCTTTTCAAAGGCGTAAAGATTCACTGCTACAATATCAATTGGTTGAATTCCATGTTTCTGGCATTGCTGCTGGTGATCAGGGTTTTCACGCTGATTCAGGATCCCGCCATGAACCAGAGGATGCAACGTTTTTACCCGGCCGTCCAGCATTTCAGGAAAACCAGTGAACTCGGAAACATCTGTCACAGGAATGTTGTTCTCCCTCATTTTCTTTGCTGTTCCACCTGTTGACAGAATTTCGACACCCAGCTCAGTTAATGCCCTGGCAAAATCTTCTATACCGGATTTGTCCGTCAGGCTGATCAACGCACGTTCTACTTTTTTCATCGTCTTCCTCAAAAGTTATTCTTTACGTAAAAATTGTCTGATCTTTCTACGATCTCTTTTATCCGGCCGACGCTCAGGCCCTGAAGCCGGAGCACGTACAAGGCGGCGATGTTCCCGTTCTGCCTCTCTTAGCACCTGGGATTCTTCGGTTTCCTCGTAAAGGGTTCTGGCGACAGTTGCCGGCCCCCGACGACTACTTAAGTCAAGAACATCGACAGTAAAGACTTCTACGCCCCTTTTTACACGAAGCCGATCTCCAATCTGGACAGGACGGGATGGTTTGATACGTCCACCGTTAAGTTGGACATGCCCCCCACTTACGGCTCTGGAAGCCAAACCACGGGTTTTAAAAAACCGGGCCGCCCATAACCATTTATCTACTCGAACCTTTTCTTTCATAAAGATAAATCATAATAATAAATCTAAAAAATTACCATATATTCACGCTTCCTTCAAATTTATGTCTTGCATTGCCGTCATCAAAAAAATATGGTGCCAGTCATAAATTTTAACATCTTCATGCCAAACATTTTCTTTTTCAAAATCATTACGCTCAAAAAATATATGAAACTATGAAACTGCATTCCGTTGGAATAAAGAATTTTACATGCCCGGTCTCTATCCGGGAGCAAAACGGGAAACGACAGCAAACAGTAGCAACTATCAGTCTGCAGGCAGCCATGCCCCGTAAATTGCGTGGCACCTGTGTCGGCATTTTTACAGATATCCTTGCCAAGTACCGTCAAGACATTCATGCAACTGTTTTTCCAAAACTTCTGGCAGAGCTGCAAAATAAGTTAGAGGCCGAACGTGCCCAGATGGACATGGTATTCCCTTATTTTATCGCCAAAAAAGCCCCAGTTACCGGAACAAAAAGTCTCATGGAATATGAGTGTTCGTTCACCGGCTCAATGGACACGGAACGCAAGTTACTGCTACAAGTAATTGTCCCGGTAACAACGTTGTGCCCGTGTTCAAAGGAAATCAGCGATGCCGGAGCCCATAACCAAAGGGCCGAAGTAACCCTGATTGTTCAGCCCCGAAAATTCATCTGGCTCGAAGAGCTTGTTCAACTTGTGGAAAGCTGTGCATCATGTGAGGTTTATGCGCTACTTAAGCGTCCGGATGAAAAATTTGTAACAGAAAAAGCCTATGCCACTCCAATGTTTGTTGAGGATGCCGTGCGGGTAGTTGCCCAAAAAGCACTTGCCCACCCGGATATAGGCTGGTTTTCAGTGGGAGTTGAAAGCTTTGAATCCATCCACAAGCATTCGGCCTACGCCTATGTGGACAGTGATGACCTTGCCCTGAAGTAACCTGTAACGGTTCAGGCAACCCCTGTGCCGAGATGCTCTATTTCATATTTCAATATACTCATCCATGCCGTATTAAAGTTTTGGCTGTGAGGTACTGCTTCCAAAATAAACCCTGAGTGTTCATTAGCATCGTATCCCCCCTGTCCACACTCTTCAGCTGCCAGGAACATCAGGATTCGCAAAACCAGGTCAAACGCTTTTTTATTTATGAAAAGGAAAAAATATGATAGTAAATACTCTAAGTATTCACTCTTCGTCCATCTTTTGATTAGCAATTATTGAGAGTATGTTCATTCTGCAACCACGGGATAAAGCAAATGATATCTGAATTGCGCTTTGCCAAACGTCACCTTGACTACCTTCCCATTGGGGTTATAGCCAAAGATGAAGCAGATGGAAAAACTCTGGCCGGTCCTTTTTCCGGCAGAATCATTGACATTTCCATTACAGGCGCCTGTTTGCTCATGACCCAGGTTTTAAGCAATAAATATCATGTTTTTTATTCCACCAAAGAAAAAGAATCATTTTTCCTGCAGTTAGTCATTAATCTGCCTCCTGATATCAACGACCTGAATATTCCTGCACAGCCGGTATGGATGAATCTCTATCAGCAGGATGAGGTAAGGGCCTATAAAATGGGTGTCGAATTCATGGCCAATCCGGAGGGAGAGCGAATTAAACAACTCATGGCCGCTCTTTCACGACAGCAGAAAAAACGCGCGGAATGGTGGCTTGCAAACAGCAAGCGTATGATCAAGGCTATCACCCCCTGTTAGTTGTTCCCGGGCTGGAAAACGCCTGAACCGGATTGTTTACACCTCGGAGTCTCATGTCTCC
>JALXCX010000443.1 GCA_026990725.1 Desulfobulbaceae bacterium | reverse complement strand
GATGCCGGGTACGAATCTCACCGGCATGGGCATGAAGAACAGCCTCTGAATGAAGATCAACAAAAGCCACATAGTCCGGGCGGGTGCGAAAAATCTGCCGGGTACGGGTGATGCCTTTGGGAATTTCTCCTGATTCAGGCTTGGCCCGTTCCATGGTCGAATACCCAAGATAGGGGATAACCACATTAATGGAGCGGGCATTCCAGTAACGCCCACCGGCCATTAGGTCGATCAGTTCCTGCTGGGCAGAATCTGTATGGGTCGAAGCAATAATGACAATATCGCGGCCAGACACATCGCAGGGAAAAGCGTGATAGATCTCACCATCGGCGAACTCTTTCCGGGCCATGGGCGTGCAGACAATCTGCAACTCAGCCGCCACCTTGTCGCCAAGGGGTACGGTATCCCGGGTGGCAAGAAGCAGTATATTTTCGCGTCTGGTCATTGGAGCCATTGTCTTCTCTTCACTTTTTTACTTTTTTTATAAGGCACGAACGATTGCTGAACCCATTTCAACAGTGTTTACGATTGTACAGCCCTCTGTGGCAATATCTGCGGTCATCAGCCCTTTATCAAGGGTGAGAGAAACAGCCTTTTCAATGGCAGTCGCCGCCGCATCCTGCCCCAGGCTGTAACGAAGCATCATTGCTCCTGACAAAATTTGAGCAATAGGATTGGCAATCCCCTGCCCTGCAATATCGGGAGCAGAGCCTCCTGCAGGCTCAAACATGCCAAAGTTATCACTGTTTAAGCTGGCCGATGCCAGCATGCCCATGGAACCGGTGAGCATGGCAGCCTCGTCAGAAACAATGTCCCCAAACATATTTCCACAGAGCATAACATCAAACTGCTGCGGCCAACGGACAAGCTGCATGGTGGCATTATCCACATAAATATGATTAAGCTCCACATCAGGATACTCTTTGGCAACTTCTGTAACAACCTCACGCCATAACACCATGGTTGTCAGGACATTGGCCTTATCAACAGAGGTGACTTTTTTATTTCGCACCCGGGCAGCCTCAAACGCCATGCGGGTGATCCGCTCAATTTCAGAACGCTTATAAACCATGGTGTCAAAGGCGAATTCGTCTGGGCCACTGCCCTCGCGCCCCTTAGGCTCACCAAAATAAATGCCGGATGTCAACTCGCGGACCACAAGAATATCAAACCCCTCACCTACGATATCGGCCCGCAGTGGACAGGCAGAGGCAAGGGACTTGAAAACCCTGGCAGGACGAAGATTACAAAAGAGATCAAAATGCTTACGGAGCGGCAACAGGGCCGCCCGTTCCGGCTGCTCTGCCGGAGGCAAACTTTCCCATTTGGGGCCGCCAACAGAACCAAATAAAACAGCATCACTTGATTCACACACATCAAGTGTTGACTGAGGCAAGGCCTGGCCATGGTTGTCAATGGCAATACCGCCGACATCGGCTGATTCGTATTCCAGGGAAAACCCAAATTTCTCCTGCGCCGCATCCAACACTTTTATGGCCTCAGCCATGACCTCAGGACCAATGCCGTCTCCGGCAAGTACTGCTATTTTATTGCTCATTGTCTCTCTCACTCCGACAGTTGTAAACATTTCCTATAGACTCTATTCTTTCATTATAAACCGGGAATTCTTACCAGAAAAAGTGTTTTTTGCCAATATGAAGGTACATTTCACAAGAAAAAGACTTTGCTGTTCTTTTTACTTCCGGTAGAGTCCACAGCAGATACTGGCAAAATATGCAGTCGCAGCAAAAAATATTTGTTCTCTTGAGGAGGCCTGAATGCCGGGCATGTTGGTCGTTGCGGGAAGCAGCATACTCGCCATTTTTTTACTTCTGTATCTGCCCCAGCGAAACTTTGTCTTCTCTCCCAGCTACTACCCAAACCGTTCCTGGTTTAAAGAACACGCCGACGTCTTCCACCTCCACAGCTTACCAGTAACGAAAAGCATAGCACTTGAATATATCATCTATGAACCCGCTCAGCCCAAGCAGACCATAATCTACTTTGGCGGCAAGGAACAGGACAGTGTGGGGCTTGTCCAGAAATTATCTGCTCAGTATCCTCTTGAGCGGTGGATAGCCTGTAACTACAGAGGATATGGCAAAAGCGAGGGCCGGCCAACAGAACGCACTGTGCTTGCCGATAGCCTGCTTCTGTACGACCGCATGCGGAAACAATACAAAGATATCTCCCTTCTTGGGTTCAGCCTTGGCTCTTCTGTAGCCTCTTATGTTGCCTCAAAAAAAGACCCGAAACAAGTTATCCTGGTAGCCCCGTTTGATTCTGTACACTCATTGATTCAGATAAAGGCTCCCTTTGTTCCGGAACTGTTTATCCGCTATAAGTTTCCCACGATCGAGTTTCTCCCCTGTATCTCCTGTCCAGTACATATCTATAACTCCTCAGATGATGAAATTGTCGCCCCGTATCACGTAATGCAGTTGCGTAGAAAAATTTCAGTAAGAGGAGGTTCAGAAGAATTTACCGGCTATACCCACGACGGCCTGCTGTTCAGCCCTGAGCTTGAGCAGAAACTTCAAAGACTCTTTGCCAGCTGAGATGTAATGCACTTTTTTTGCCTGGCCCTCCTGACTTCCAGTAAATAATGATTATTGTTTTCATAAAGAAAAAGTCTTGCTGTCCATAAAAACCGGAGGAAACCTGTCATGTATTCAATAAAATCCATATTTTCCCCGGAAAATCTTTCACCGGGAGTAAAACTGGGGGGGGGAAAGCGTGTTTGAGCACACCGTGTTGAACAGCGAACTCTCAACTTGAGAGGACAAAACAGACCAACGTCATTGCCCCTTGCCTGCCTACTTGTCCAATGTGGAGAAAGGAGCGCATGATGAAAAAAAGTTTTCACAGCTTTACAGATCTTTATATACACCTTACAGAAGTACCTGAAAACCCTGTTTTTATAAACCACCTCGAAGACGGCCAGTGGAAAAATTTCTCCAAAGAAGAATTCCTCACCTCGGTCAGATCTCTTGCTCTTGCCTTTGAGGCCAGTGGCTGGCGCGGCAAACAGATAGGCATTGCCATAGCGCCATCAACCTACTGGCTGATGATAGACTACGCCCTGATGCTTTGCGGGGCGGTCAGTGTTCCTCTTTTTACAAATATTTCCAGTAAAAATCTGCGATTCCA
>JALXCX010000442.1 GCA_026990725.1 Desulfobulbaceae bacterium | reverse complement strand
CTTATGTTTGGTGAAATAGCAAGTCTGCTCATCAGCCGGATGGCTGTTCCTGTGTTTTATTACATGGTCAACAAGGGCAAGGAAACTACGTAAACTTTTTTGTAACTGTTCAGCTGCACCCCATAGCGTGGCGATCAGGCCGTCTCACATAGACGGGCTATAGTTCGTTGGCCTGCTTACCACACTATGGAGCACACCTGAACAGTTACAGGCCACAGGTTATACCAGCATTGTGCTGACACCTGAATAGTTACACTTTTTTCAGCACATTACCGTGCTTCATAAACCATGATAAAACGAACCGCACGCCGTAAAAAAAAAGCCCCTTACCATTTTGTTGCGACCTGCGGGGCAGGTCTGGAGAATCTTGTCAAAGAGGAAATTATTTCCTTTGGCGGCAATGATGTCAAAACGACACCAGGTGCCGTTAGCTGGCAGGGAACCACGCTGCAATCTGTATATCGGGCCTGTTTATGGTCACGATTTGCCTCACGCATCCTGCTGGAGCTGAAGACTTTTACCACCAAAACTCCTGACGACATTTACCAGGAAGTGGGCACCATTGACTGGAGCCTCCATTTCAGCGGCGAGACCACCTTTGCCGCCTACGCGACACTGGTCAAAACCGGACCAGAACTCAATCACAGTCACTTCGCCTCTCTTAAAATAAAAGATGCTATAGTTGACCAGTTCAGAAAACGTACCGGCAAACGTCCGGATGTTGACGTGCGCAAACCTGGCATCCGCATTAATCTTCATGTACAGGGGACTGAAGCAACCCTTGCCCTGGATCTTTCCGGTGACAGTCTGCACCGGCGAGGGTACCGTTCAAGTGCGGGTGAAGCGCCGTTAAAAGAGACGTTGGCTGCAGCCATTGTCCATCTTGCAGGCATCAGCCCGGACACTCCGGCCGAACATTGCCTGCTTGATCCCATGTGCGGCTCCGCCACCCTGCTCATTGAAGCGGCACTTATTTATGGAGATTCAGCACCGGGTCTGCAACGCAAAGAGTTTGGTTTTATCCACTGGAGCAGGCATAACCAGAAGCTGTGGGATAAACTTGTTGCTGAGGCCATTGAGCGCGAAGACGAGCGTACCGACATCCCCTGGCCCGCCATCATCGGCTATGACGCTGACCCAAAGGTTGTGGCCGTGGCCAGGAAAAATGTACTCAACGCAGGGTTGCAGGATAAAATTATCGTTAAGCAACGGCAGCTTGCCCGTTTACAGCCTCCGGCAACCCGTGGCATTCTGGTCAGCAATCCTCCCTATGGCGAGCGGTTATCAGAAAAAGAATCAGTCAAATACCTGTATCGCTGCTTTGGCCGGATTTTCCGTAATGCATTTACCGGCTGGGATCTTGGCTTTTTCACTGCGAATCCCGACCTTGCCGACATGCTCGGTGTGACCTGGCAGGATCGGCATCGTCTCTATAACGGCCCCATCAAATGCCGCCTGCTCCATGCTGTTGCCGGTGGCACAACCACCTACGTTCCACCTGTCCATGTCTGGCAGGCACATAAACCCGCAGCAGATATTCCTGCGATAGATTTTGCCAACCGTGTCTACAAAAACTCCCAGAAGATACTCCCCTGGAGCAAAGAGCAGAACATTACCTGTTTTCGCCTTTACGATGCTGATCTCCCCGAATACAACCTCAGCATCGATATCTATGAACAATGGATTATTGTCAAGGAGTACCCCCGCCCAGGCTCAATAGACCACACCAGGGCTCAAAAACGCTTTGATGATGCGTTACAGGCAATACGCACGGTACTGGATACGCCCCATTCCACCCTTTATATCCAGTCTGCAGCCAGAAATGACCCCAAAAATCAGCAAAAAAAACCTAAACAGGAAAAACTCTATGAGGTATGTGAAGCTCAAGCAAGATTTCTGGCCGGTTTCACTCATTCCCGTGATACAGGCGTATTTCTGAATCAGCGCAAACTCCGGGGCATGCTGTCCAAAATCTGCACCGGCCGAACCTTTCTCCATCTCTATGGTAACAGCGCTGCGGCTACTGTGCAGGCCGCTGTTGGCGGGGCAACATCCACAACCACGGTTGAATTTTCTGAACAACTGCTGGTTCGGGCCCGGGCCAATCTTTCCTTAAACGGCTATGGCGGCCCGCTTCATGCCTGCAAAGCCGGCAACAGTATGCAGTGGCTGAGCTCCGGCCGGGAACAATACGGAGTTATCTTTATTGACGCGCCCACCTCAAGCCGTCATAAAAAAATGGTTTTTGATATCCACGCAGACCACGAAGAGCTGTTACGCCTTGCCATGGCACGGCTTGCACAGAGCGGAGTTCTGTTCTTTTCCTGTACAGCGCAGAAATTTTCCCTTACCCCGACCCTTGCCGAAGATTTTGAGGTGGAAGAGATAACAGATCAGATCACCCCTTTTGACTTTGCCGACAGTAAACATATCTGCCGCTGCTTTCGCCTGCAGCACGGCAACAGTGAACTGGAGAACAACCATGTACAATCCTGACGAAGAACTTGTCCAGATTGTTGATGAAGACGACCACGAGATAGCCATCGTCACCCGGGCCATAATGCGCGAACAGCGCCTTACTCACAGGGCAAGCTATATTCTGGTCTTTAACAGGGCCGGGGAGTTATTTGTCCAGAAACGAACAACGACCAAGGATATTTATCCCGGATTCTGGGACGTAGCCGCAGGCGGAGTCGTGCTTGGAGGAGAGAGTTACGAGGAATCTGCCGAGCGGGAACTGGCCGAGGAGCTGGGCATCACGGAAACAAAACTCACCCCGTTGTTTGACCAGTATTACAAAGATGACGGCAACCGGGTCTGGGGCCGTATTTTCCGCTGCGAATCTGAAGGGCCGTTTACCCTGCAACCCGAAGAAGTGGAGTATGGCCGCTTCATGCCACCTGATCTGGTCCTGGAATACAGCAGGCTAGAACCCTTTACCCCGGACGGCATTATTCTACTGAAAAAAGTGCTGGGCCAGGAGTAATTGTAATGCACAACTTCAAAGCGCCGGACTACTTCCAGTAACTCAGCAGTTCCATGATCCCCTTGTGGGCGAGACGGGACATCTCGGCAAACTGTTCCGGGGCAAAGGGACAGCCTTCGGCTGTGGCCTGAACTTCTATCCAGCGCCCGTCACCGGCCATGACAAA
>JALXCX010000441.1 GCA_026990725.1 Desulfobulbaceae bacterium | reverse complement strand
GACCAGGAGGCAGCTGTTTTTGTTTTTTCTCCTTATTATCGTTGCTGTCCTCATATATCGTGAGATGCTGACTGATCGTCCCGATCAGGTATATATCACCACCAGTGGCCGCATTGATATGTGCCTGTCTTGCCATAAGGAAGAAAAACTTGATCCGGCCCATGATGCCCGCGTTATCGGTTGTGCCAGCTGTCACCTCGGTAATTCCCTGGCCATTGATAAAGTGCAGGCACACGAGGGAATGGTTCTGAACCCGGGTGACCTGCGGGTTGTGGAAAAAACCTGTGGAATTGAGGGATGTCATCCCACTGATGTGAAGAAAGTGATGAACTCACTCATGGCTACAAATCGTGGAATAATCGGCACCCTGCTTTTTTACTGGGGAGAAGCTGATTCTCAGGATACGGATCTTACTGTAGAAAAACTCATTGCCAGCGGTGAGACCTCCCTTGCTCTTGATTATTTCCGTAAGCTTTGTGCCACCTGCCATCTTTGGAAGCAGAAAAATGACCTTCCGGGAGCGCCTGATTTTTTTAATGAAAAGGGAGGCGGATGTGCTGCCTGCCATTATCTGCTGCCCAAAGGAATGGAACGGAAAGGAGTTGCCGGGTTTGGTGATGAACAAAAGGCCAGAAAACAGAAAGTCCATCCACTGATAATAAAAAAAGTGGCAGAAGAGAACTGTATCCGTTGTCATAATCGTTCCGGCCGAATCGGTATTTCCTATACTGGTATCTTTGAATCAGAAGGTTACGGTACACCTTATGAACGTGGGGGGATGAGCTCAAAGCAGTTACCTGGGCAGCGGTTTTATCTGGAAATAGCTGAAGATATTCATCATGAAAAAGACATGGCCTGTATTGATTGTCATACACGGAACGAAATCATGGGTGACGGTACAAGCTATGCTCATTACGAGGATCAACTGGAGATTTCCTGCGCAATGTGCCATTCGGAAAATCCTGGAATTACCGGAAAGGGTGATACGGTAGGCAATATTTCCAGGAAGAATGGAAAATATCAGCTGACGGGGCGGGTGAATGACAAAACGTATCCTCTGCTAGTCCCCAAAAAAGGAGTTTGTGACTTTAAATCTCATAAACGAATCACCTGCGAAGCCTGCCACTCCTCGTGGGTTCCACAATGCTATGGCTGCCATGCAAAACGTGATGAAACACAGAAACATCTGGATAAGCTGACTCTTAAGGAAACTTCCGGACTTTGGGAAGAGGGGCGATCGTATATACGATATGAAAAACCCATGCTTGCAGTGTGGAAAGATGAGGTGGTCATTGTCACGCCGGGATGCCAGGATATAATAACTTTAATTGACAAAGATGGAAATGTGGAAGGCGGTTTTAATCGTTTTACCATGGCAGCTATTAATCCACATACTACTCAGGCAAAGGGGAGAAGCTGTGCTGATTGTCATCAGTCCACTAAAACCGTCGGGCTTGGTGAGGGTACTGTCTCAGTGGATGAAAGTGGAAAATGGTCATTCACATCCCTTGATCAGGGCGTGGACACCCTTGAGGGCCAAACTGTGCCTTTTGATGCTTTTGTCAATATTGATGGTAAGGCTTTGCAGCACGGATCCCGACCTGATTTACGCCCGTTCAATAAAGAAGAACTCAAAGGTATTTTGCGGGTAGGCCTCTGTGTAGGTTGCCATGACCGCTATGAAGACCCGATGTGGAAGAATTATACTAAAGAAACAACATGTTCGCGGCTGGAAGTGAAGAAGTGAGTCCTGTTTTTTTATTTATTCAAATGGAGGGACTGTGCGCCAGAAGAAAAAATTTCGTGATGCCATTTTCGTTGTCACAGAGGAACGATTTTGTCCAATTTATAACATTGGAGAAGAGTTAAAGATTGATGACCTCTGTGCGGTTCTTCCAGAAGCCAAGCCGGTTTGTATGGTTTTAATGGAAAAGCTCATTGAGCTGACGGCAAAAAAACAAAACTTTGGACAGCCTATTCAAATTGGTGCTCCCAAAACGAAGTTTGACTGCGGAGGCTGTAAGGGACTGATCCGCTTTGAATACAAAAAGGAAAAAGGTTTTTCCACTCTGCAGATGAAACTTTTGTCCGAAGCGGAAGAGCGAAGAAAAAAACAGCATCTGGATAAATTCTACAGTAAACTCAGAAAGTTCCAGCTCTTTGAGTCACTTGACAATGATGCTCTGCTTGATTTGACTGAACTTCTGGATTTAAAAAAATATCCTAAAGATAAGGTTGTCTTAAAACAAGGCGATCCGGGAACGCATCTGTTTATCCTTCTGTCAGGAAGCGTCGGAGTCATCGGCGATGACGGCCAACGGCTTGCGAAAATGGGGAAAGGAGATATCTTTGGTGAGATGAGTCTTCTGTCTGGTGATCCGGTCTCTTTTTCCATCCATTCGCTTCATGAGTCAGAAGCAGCTCTTTTAAGCATTAAAAATTTCAAACATGTCCTGAAAAAATATCCTGTTTTGCAGATTTTTCTCCTGAAAATGCTGGTTGATCGGGCTCAGGCCATGGCCCTTCGTTCCGGTAATATCACATCAGGGATGTCTGGAGAGCTTGAGGAAATCAGTATTGTTGAGCTTTTTCAACTGATTAATTCCAGCCAGAAAACAGGTACCATTGAACTTCTTCTGGACGATGCCAAAGCCACAATTCTTTTTCATGAAGGAGAGTTTGTGAATGTACGATATAAGGAGCTGGCAGATAAGGCCGCTCTTTTCGATTTACTTGGCAAAAAGAGCGGCCATTTTACCTATACTAAGGGAATACCGTCAGGAATGAAGAGTGTTGATCCTTTTGGGCCATTTATGGGACTGATCATGGAAGGTGTTCAATATGTGGACGAGCAGGAATACAGCCTTTCCTGAGAATTGCCCAGACTGACACCCCACAAGGGGGTATAAGTGCCTTATCAGATTCTTTCCTTTGAAAAAAACAAGAAAACAATCTGTAAGGCACTAAAAATATCTGTTGCTCTCCTACAGAATACGCATGACCAGATTGCCAACACCCTGTTCGACAAGAGAGAGCTTTCGGGCCAGTCCATAGGAAAGATCAACATCTCTGCCTTCCACGTATGGTCCCCGGTCTGTAACAACGGCCTGAACCATTTCTCCTGTCTTTGTGTTTTTTAGTTCCACCCTTGTACCC
>JALXCX010000440.1 GCA_026990725.1 Desulfobulbaceae bacterium | reverse complement strand
GGGAATATGTTCCAGGGGAACCAGGCGTATCAAATGTTTTCCAATACATTTGGATTGTTTGTCGGTCAAGGCTGGTTGTTTGGAGTTATTTTGTCAGTAATCGTCGGAGCGGTCATCATCGGCGGTATCAAATCCATTGCTAAAGTAACAGATAAAATCGTACCCATTATGGCTATCCTGTATGTGGGGACAGCCTTGATTATTATACTGGTCAATATTTCACAGATACCAACGGCTATAGGGGTTATCCTTGCAGGCGCTTTTTCTCCCAAAGCGGTTGCCGGTGGGATTGTCGGCGTGCTGATCCAGGGCTTGAAACGGGCCGCCTTTTCCAACGAAGCCGGAGTGGGCTCGGCGGCCATTGCACATGCCGCCGTACGTACCAGCGAACCGCTCACAGAAGGATATGTGGCGATGCTCGGACCTTTTATTGATACCGTAATTATTTGTACCATGACTGCCATGGTGATCGTTATTACCGGTGCCTACAGCAATGCCGAAGGTTTGACCGGCGTGGCCTTGACTGCGTCTGCCTTTCAGAGCGTTTTTCCCTGGTTTGGCACGTTGCTGGCCGGTGCTGTACTCTTGTTTGCCTTTTCAACTATGATTTCCTGGTCCTATTACGGCCTGAAATGCTGGACGTACCTGTTTGGTGAAAGCAAAGGTGCTGAAATATCTTACAAGGTACTTTTCTGTGTCTTTGTAGTCATTGGATGCAGTGCGAGTTTAGGGCCGGTAATCGATTTTTCCGATGCCGCCATTTTTGCGATGTCCATCTCCAATGTGATTGGATTATACATGTTTATGGGAGAACTCAAGGTGGACATGAAGGACTATCAGGCCCGATTGGCGTCTGGAGAGATTAAACGCTACAAATAACACTGGACGTTAAAGCATCGTTTTGATTTTTTGCATTGTCAAAATTTCATTTACTTGTCCGCTTGAGGCGGTGTTTTTTCCGTTTGTTCTGTCAGGTGGGGTGGACCTCACTAAAATGTGAATTCGCAATAGCAACAGGGTCGAAGTCAAAGTAGACTCTTCTTTATTTACACTCTATCTAACAGGGTTTGCTGTGCTGTTTGGGTAATTGTTGACCAGTCCCGGGCCGCAACGGTTTTTGCCGGGGCAAGCCAGGAGCCGCCAACACAGGCGACATTGGCAAGCTGCAGGTAGGCATGGTAATTCTCTGGTGAGATTCCGCCGGTGGGGCAGAAAGTAATTTTTGGGAAAGGGCCGCCGATTGCTTTAAGCATTTTGATCCCTCCGGCAGCCTCAGCAGGGAAGAATTTGAATTCTGTATATCCCTGTTCCATGCCAAGCATTAACTCCGAGGCTGTGGAAACTCCGGGAATGAGCGCGATTGGTCCCTCATTTGCTGCAGCCAGGAGAGCAGGTGTCAGACCCGGGCTGATGGCAAATTTCCCCCCCGCATCAGCAACTGCCTGCAGATCGCCTGCCGAGACCACTGTTCCCGCGCCAACAATGGCCTCAGGAACCTCCCGGCTCACTAAGGCAATTGCTTCAAGAGCGACATCACTGCGAAGAGTGATTTCCAAAATTTTGATGCCACCTTTGACAAGTGCCCGTGCCAGAGGTACTGCATGTTCTTTTTTGTGAATGACGATTACCGGAACGACCGGCCCGGTTTGAAGGATTTCAAGCGGGGTGAGGGGCCATTTTTTTGAGTTTGTCATGGTTGTTTTTGTTCCAATGTAACTATTTAGGTGTCAGCACAATGTCGGCTTAACCTGTGGCTTGTAACTGTTCAGATGTGCTCCATATTACGGCAAGCAGGCCAACGAACTATAGCCCGTCTATGTGAGGCGGCCTGATCGCCGCAGGTAAGCCGCGACTCCGATATGGGGTGCAGCTGAACAGTTACGTTCCAATCAGGCTTTTTTGGCAAGAATGCCGTAATGAAAATGAAAACCGGGTATCTGGTGAACGTCGTCAAATCCTGCGGAAGTAACAGTCTGCAGGGCCGTATCTGTTGAAATTCTATGCTCAAATGGTGGTCCCTGTTCACAGGCTTTCATCTCTTTTTCCCAGTCAACAATCAGCATCCGGCAGTCTGGCCGCAAGACCCTTCGTATTTCGGCCAGCAGCGGTTCTGGCGGTTCCAGCTCATGGAACAGGGTTATCAGCCAGATACCGTCTATTGAGTTGTCGGCAAAAGGAAGTGAGTCTCTTTGCATTCGTTGCGGCTTGACGCAAGTATCTGCGGGCAGAGTCTGCGCCATTTCATCGATCATTAACGGTTCAATATCAAGGGCATGGATTGTTATTGCCGGTCCGGCCAGATTTGCAATATGTTGTGTGATATATCCGGTACCTGCCCCAATATCGACAAAGGTTGACCCTGTACCGGGATTTATTACGTTCCAGATCAGGGCCGGAGGAATCCAGTCCAGTCGAACAGGATTATTGAGTTTTTTACGTTTTGCAGGGTTAAATTTTTTGCTGTCAGTCATGGTGTTTCCCTAACGAGGATGTTGTGGCGGGATGCTCATCGTGGACGAAAATTTCGTTGTTTTCCTGGACATAGGTAAAAATTGAGCTTGCTCCCTGTTCCGCCCCGAGCAGATCCCTGCGGAGCGGGGCAAAAATTTGTCGGCCAAGCCCGTATCGGTGAGAGGTAAGATCAGGAGCCGCAAATTCTCTTTCAGACAGGGTTTGCTGATCTACCATGAGTTCCAGGGAATTTTTTCCCGCGTCCAGGGTAATGATATCGCCATCAATAATCTTGGCCAGCATGCCCCCGCAAAACGCTTCTGGCGTGCAGTGGATGGCAAAAGGGACTTTCCCCGAAGCGCCTGACAGCCGTCCGTCTGTGATCAGCCCGACCGTATACCCCCTGTCCATGATGATGGAAAGGTAGGTTATCAGTTTATGCAGTTCCGGCATGCCATTGGCCCGGGGGCCCTGAAAGCGGACAACAGCCACCAGATCACGATTGAGTTTATCCGCGTGGAAAGCCTCTTCCAGCTCATGCTGGGAGTTAAAAACCATGGCCGGTGCCTGAACAAAGGTTTGCGCACCATCAGCAAGCGCAGATATTTTCATGATTGCCCGGCCAAGATTGCCGGAAAGCACTTTTATGCCACCCACTGTCGCAAAGGGGCTGGTAACAGGGGCAATTATGTCCGGGGTAGCAGAT
>JALXCX010000439.1 GCA_026990725.1 Desulfobulbaceae bacterium | reverse complement strand
GATAAGTCTAGAAACTCCTGAAAAGGCGCTCATATGCACCTCGTACTCCAGAAGGGAAATAAATGAACTTGATCCCCGGCTTCAACCCGGACTCAGCATTCGCACAGGGATTCAAAAAAAAGGCGTGTATATTATCGCAGAGGAATCTTGAATTTAAAAAAAATGGTCGCTGCGACTACGGCAGCGACCATTTTCCGGGCTCGTACATGTAAACAAACGGCCTTGCCGCAAGGCGGAATGAATTTTAGTTAAAAAAGAACAAGAATCAGGCCAGTTTACCGCAACACTTTTTATATTTTTTGCCGGAACCACAGGGACAGGAGGCATTACGCCCGATCTTTTCTTCTTTGCGACGAACTGTTTTAGGCCCTTCTGCTGTCATGTTGCCGCCTGAGGCTTTAGCCAGTTCGAGCTCTTTCTCTCGCTTGCGACGCTGCTCTTCTTCAAGTCTTGCGACATCATCTTCCTGGACAATTTGTACCCGCATTAAAGTACTGACCGTCTGTTCCTTAACCGTTTCGATCATGGCTAGAAACATATCAAAACCTTCCTTCTTGTATTCATCCAGAGGGTTCTTCTGCCCATAGCCCCGAAGACCGATGCCTTCTTTCAGATGATCCATGTGGAGGAGGTGTTCTTTCCAGTGCGTGTCAACCATCTGCAACAAAATCATGCGCTCAAGATGACGCATCTGCTCGGGATGATTTCGGACGACCTGTTCATTATACCCTTTATCAACTTCCTGCTGGAGTTTCTCACGCAATGTTTCAAAATTTAAATCCTGCCGGTCTTCGGGCTCCCATTCAAGTTTGATGTTAAAAAGAACGGCAACCTGCTCATCAAAAGATTCCCAGTCCCAATCCTCTGACGGTATACGATCCTGGATAACCGGGGCGACGACAGATTCAACCAGATCAGAAATCATATCTTCTATAATTCCATGTATATCCTCGCTTTCAAGAACCTCACGCCGCTGGCCATAAATGACTTCACGCTGTTTATTCATCACATCGTCATATTCCAGAAGATGCTTACGAATATCAAAGTTATGGCCTTCTACTTTACGCTGCGCATTTTCAATGGCCTTGGAAATCATGGAATGTTCAATAGGTTCGTCTTCCTCCATGCCCAGTTTATCCATGATAGAGGAGAGCTTTCCTGAACCAAAAATTCGAAGCAGATCATCTTCAAGAGAGAGAAAGAAACGAGAAGAACCCGGATCTCCCTGGCGGCCTGAACGGCCTCGAAGCTGATTATCAATCCGGCGTGACTCATGACGACTGGTGCCCAGGATATGCAGCCCGCCCAATTCCCGTACGCCTTCACCAAGCTTAATATCCGTACCGCGACCTGCCATGTTGGTGGCAATGGTTATCTTGCCTTTCTGGCCGGCATTGGCAACAATCTCGGCCTCACGCTCATGTTGTTTGGCATTAAGCACTTCATGCGGCACCTTAACCTTTTTGAGCATCTTGGAAATCTTTTCCGATACGTCAATGGATATGGTACCTACCAGTACAGGTTGACCATTTTTATAGAGTTCCTGTATCTCCCGGACTATTGCCCGATACTTAGCCTCCTGGTTTTTATAAATAACATCAGGAAAATCCTCACGGACCATATCACGATTCGTGGGCATAACCAGAACGTCGAGATTGTAAATTTTCTTGAACTCCGGAGCCTCTGTATCGGCGGTCCCGGTCATGCCGGCCAGCTTATCATACATACGGAAGTAGTTCTGAAAGGTAATAGAGGCAAGCGTCTGATTCTCTTTCTCTATTTTCACTCCTTCCTTGGCCTCAAGCGCCTGATGCAGACCATCGGAATAACGTCGGCCCTCCATGGTGCGGCCGGTAAATTCGTCGACAATAATTACTTCACCATTTTTAACGATATAGTCGACATCCCTCTGAAACAGGACGTGGGCTTTCAACGCCTGATTCACATGATGCAGATGATTGATATTGTTTGGGTCATAAAGATTATCCACACCAAGAAGTTCTTCGGCAAGCATAACTCCTTCATCAGTAAGCATCGCCTGTCGGGCTTTTTCATCCTTTTCGTAATGCTCTTCCTCCTTAAAATGCTTCATAATCCGATCAACCTTGAGATACATATCAACGGACATCTCTGCCGGACCGGAAATAATGAGAGGCGTACGAGCCTCATCAATAAGGATAGAGTCGACCTCATCTACTATGGCGAAATTAAAACCACGCTGACAGAAATCAGCTATATCAAACTTCATATTATCACGCAGATAATCAAAGCCGAATTCATTGTTTGTGCCATAGGTTACATCAGCGGCATAGGCCTCCCGACGGGCTTCATCATCCATATCATGGACAATGGAGCCAGTGCTCAAGCCAAGGAAACGATAAACCTGCCCCATCCATTCCACATCACGGCTGGCCAGATAATCGTTGACCGTAACAACATGAACTCCCTTCCCGGCCAGAGCATTCAGATACACGGCAGCGGTTGAGGTAAGCGTTTTACCTTCACCGGTTTTCATCTCTGCTATCATACCTTTATGCAGAGCAAGCGCACCGATGAGCTGTACATCGTAATGACGTTCCCCCAAAACACGCTTTGCCGCTTCACGACAAACAGCAAAAGCTTCGGGAAGAAGAGCATCAAGAGACTCTCCCTCTGCGATTCGCTTACGAAATTCATCTGTTTTCCCCTGCAGTTCCTGATCGCTCAGAGGTTCAACTGATGGTTCAAGATCATTAATGGTCGCTACAATTTTTCGCAATGCCTTAATTTCACGATCATTTTTACTACCAAACACCTTGGTTAAAGCTTTTCCAATCATGTATATCTCCAGAGCGGAATCGTGCTGATTCCGTGGCTGACTAGCGTTCTTATCGCCAAAAAAATTTAAAAAAAAGTAAATCCCAATGGAAGGATGAACAAGAAAACTCTATGTTCTTGGTAACTATTCAGCTGCACCCCATGGTGCGGCGATCAGCCCTCCTCACATAGACGGGCTATAGTTCGTTGGCCTGCTTACCGCACCATGGAGCACACCTGAATAGTTACTGTTCTTGTTATATAATTATTTATGCCGCCAAATCAAGGCATCTTCATCACAATCAGGAAATTTTGGACAGTGAAGACAATCACTCCAGATTTTATGGGGCAACTCACTTTTC
>JALXCX010000438.1 GCA_026990725.1 Desulfobulbaceae bacterium | reverse complement strand
GCCTTACATGTAGAGAATAGAATATCGTTATAGAGATTTAATTGGAGTTAGAATATGCCACGCGTAACACGCGGGTTTAAGGCCCGCCGCAGAAGAAATAGAGTTTTAAAGATGGCCAAAGGGTACCGGGGCGGCAAAAGTCGTCTTTATCGGACAGCGACAGAGGCTGTCGATCGTGCCCTTTGTTATGCTTATCGGGATCGCAGAACCAATAAACGTAATTTTCGTCGTTTATGGATTGCCCGGATTAACGCAGCAAGCACTCTTAATGGTGTGAATTACAGCAAGTTTATCCATGGTTTGAAGCAATCAGAGATTGATCTTGATCGCAAGGTCCTGTCAAATCTTGCAATTGTTGATCCCGCAGCATTCACAGAAGTTGTGAAAGCAGCAGGATTGCTGCCTGCGTAGTAAAGCGTCGATGGAAAACGAACTGCAGAGGCTTAAAGAAGAAGCCGAAGAAGCCCTGCACGCAATAAGTGAGATGGCTCATCTGGAAGAGTTCCGGGTCAGGTTTCTTGGCCGCAAGGGCCTGTTTTCTACCACGATGAGGCAACTTGGCCAGGTGGCCAAAGAAGAACGCCCCAGGCTGGGCCAGCTGGCAAATACCATCAAAAAAGGAGTTGAAGAACTCTTTGATGAAAAAAAGGAGATCGTTAGCTCCGGTGGTGATGTTGCCGATGCTGTTGTTGATCTCAGTCTTCCGGGGCGGGCATTATCCTTTGGCAAGCTGCACCCTATAACCCAGGTTATGGAAGAAATCTGCGCAGTTTTTGAGGGCATGGGTTTTGCTGTTGCCGAAGGTCCTGATGTTGAGACCGATCATTATAATTTTGAGGCTCTTAATATCCCCAAGCATCATCCTGCCCGGGATATGCATGACACCTTTTATGTTTCTGATTCCATCTTATTACGAACGCATACTTCACCTATGCAGGCTCGTATTATGGAAAATCAGGAGCCGCCATTGCGCTATATTGCCCCGGGTAAGGTCTATCGTTGTGACTCTGATATCACCCATACTCCGATGTTTCACCAGGTCGAGGGGTTTTTAGTCGATCGGGATGTTTCCTTTGCCGATTTAAAAGGCGTGTTGACCTCTTTCACCCATAGAATGTTTGAGAAGGATTTGCCGCTTAGATTCAGACCGAGTTTTTTCCCTTTTACAGAACCAAGTGCAGAAGTTGATATTGCCTGTGTCATTTGTGGCGGTTCCGGTTGCCGTGTTTGTAAACGGACAGGCTGGCTTGAAATTCTTGGTTCCGGTCTTATTGATCCTGAGGTCATGAAGATGGTTGGTTATGATCCGGATGAGTATTCAGGATTTGCTTTTGGCCTAGGGGTCGAACGGATCGCCATGCTTAAATATGGTATTGATGACATCCGTTTGTATTATGAGAATGATCTCAGGTTTCTAAATCAGTTTTAATCTGTTCTGCCACTGACCAGCTGTTCCTTTTGGTCAGGCATTGTTAAACAGGAAATGTATACATGAAATTCACCCTCAGCTGGCTCAGTGAATATGTCTCACTCGATGGATTACCTACGGACCAGCTTGCTGATCGTCTGACAATGTTGGGCCTTGAAGTTGATGCTGTGCAAGAGCTTTATGAAGGTCTTGATTCTATTGTTTCCGCAAAGGTAGTCTCTGTAAAAAAACATCCCAATGCTGATCGTTTAACTCTTTGTGACGTAGAAATTGGCGATGAGCTCGTTCCCATTGTCTGTGGAGCTCCCAATGTACGTGAAGGCCTTGTAACAGCAGTGGCTCGACCCGGTGTACGTCTGCCGGACGGACATAAAATCAAGAAGGCCAAAGTTCGGGGTGAGGTCTCCATGGGGATGCTCTGCTCATGGCGAGAGTTGGGTATAGGAGAGGATCATTCCGGGATACTTGAACTTGATGCTGATTGTGCAACAGGTGTTTCGCTTGTTGAACTGCTTGATCTTAATGACACTATGGTCGAAATAGATCTCACACCTAATCGACCGGATTGTGCCAGTGTTCTGGGTATTGCCCGCGAGGTTGCAGGGATCAGTCAGCAGACTATAACGCCACCCGTTACCCAAACACCTGATTTACCAACATCAAATGTTGATTTCACAGTAAAGATTGAGGATGCTGGACTTTGTCCCCGGTATGCAGCACGAAAGTTATCTGGAGTTGTTATCGGCCCGTCACCCTGGTGGTTGCAGCGTCAACTTCTGGCAGTGGGCATGAGACCGGTGAACAACATCGTTGATATCACCAATTTTGTCATGCTGGAATATGGGCAGCCATTGCATGCCTTTGATTTCTCCAAGATTTCCGGAAAGGCCGTTGTCGTTCGTTGTCCTGAAAAAAGTGAAAAAACGTTTATTACCCTGGATAATACAGAACGAGATTTGTCTAGCCAGACACTTATGATTTGTGATGCCGAAAAGCCCATTGCCGTAGCCGGTGTCATGGGTGGGCTTGATTCAGAAGTTACTGAGAAAACAACTGAAATCTTGCTTGAATCTGCCTGTTTCAATCCTGTTTCCATCAGACGGACTGCTCGGGCTCTCAACCTGCCTTCTGAAGCCTCCTACCGTTTTGAACGAGGCGTTGATCCGGAAGGTACGGTCTTTGCCATGGAAAGGGCAGTTCAGTTAATATGTGAACTTACCGGAGCCCAGGTTGACGGTGGGGTGGATGAATATCCAGGAAAAACAGATTTACTTCAGCTGGATTTACGTGTCCAGCGAGTGAATAAGCTCCTTGGCTTAGACCTATCCAGCGAACAGGTTGCAGAATATCTGCGTGGAATCGAATTACAGGTTGATGAGAAGAGCGCTGAGGTCTTGCAGGTAACAGTTCCGGCATTCCGCATTGATATTGAACGCGAAGTTGATCTGGTCGAAGAAATAGCCCGGCTTGTTGGTTATAATGAAATACCTGTGTCACAACCGAATATTGGCATGGATTATCCTAAACGGGATCCGTTGCGTCAGCTCAGGCAGGATACAGGGGCTCTATTTACCGCCATGGGATTTTTTGAGGCAATTAACTATTCGTTTGTTGCTGAAAAACATGCTGATTTGCTTTCTCTTGATCAGGATGATTCCCGCAGACAAAATGTTAAATTGCTCAATCCGTTAACAGAAGATCAGGCGGTCATGCGCACCATGCTGCTGCCGGG
>JALXCX010000437.1 GCA_026990725.1 Desulfobulbaceae bacterium | reverse complement strand
GCACCAAACATACCGGCTGTAATAACAAATGTTCCACCAATGGAGGCCCCGGTATACGCCAGGAAAACAGTGGACAGGGTAAGGCCGTTAAGAACCGCATAGCCAAGAAATAGTCCTGTTGCCGTAGCCGGTTCTATCTTGTCAATACGGGCTGAAAGGTAAAACACTAGCCCAAGCTCGGCAAAGACGAGCACCATAAACATGGGGCCGCGCACAATGGACATAGCAAGGCCGGAAGTGGCCGTAAACCAGGCAACAAGACCTGTGAGACCAAGACCAATCCCCATCCAGTTAAACACTTTAGCCAGAAAAACCGTTGAAGCTTCATGCCGCGCCTGGGCGACAGTCATGGTTGTACTCGCATACTCGGTCTGCATGTTGTATATTCTCCAATTAAGAGGTTTATTATTATTTTTCAAACAGCTTTGTAACTATTCAGGTATCAGTACAATGCTGGCATACCCTGTGGTCTGTAACAGTTCAGATGTGCTCCATAGGCCAGCGAACTATAGCCCATCTATGTGAGGCGGCCTGATCGCCGCAGGTAAGCCGCGACTCCGCTATGGGGTTCAGCTGAACTGTTACAACAGCTTTAATGTAATCATTTTGCCGGGGAAGGCAATACATACAGAGAAAATCCAGTGAAAATAGCAATCAGCGGAAAAGGCGGCGTAGGCAAAACAACAATCATGGCAATACTTGCCGGCGCATTACGGCAGCTGGGACGTGAGGTTCTAGTTATTGATGCCGATCCCAGCCCGCATATGGCAGAGACCCTTGGCATCATAAATGCCGATCAGGTAAAGCCTATAGCCGAAATGACAAAACTTCTGGCCGAACGGGCCGGGAAGACGCAGGGTTCTCCATTTTATAATCTGAATCCTGAAGTAAACGATCTCCTGCACGATTTCATGATTGAACAGGACGGGATCAAACTGATGGTTCTGGGAGCGGTGCAGACAGCGGAAGGAGGTTGCGCCTGTCCGGAAAACCATGTGCTTCGCAAGATGCTCAAAAAAATGCTGTTGACAGCAAACGAAGTTGTGCTGCTCGACATGGAGGCCGGAGTGGAACATCTTGGCCGGGGAACGGTTGCAGGGGTTGACCAGCTTCTTATTGTTGTTATTCCCTCCAGATCCAGCATAAGAACAGCCCTTAAGATCAAAGAGATGGCAGATTCTGTTCAAATACCCGGGGTTTTCTTTGTCGCTAATCAAGTCGTGGATGAAGATGATCGACAGTTTTTGTGTAACGAACTTGGCGAATCCCCGGTGGCTTTTTTCCCGGATTCAACCACAATTCGCAAGGCTGAACGATCTGAAACACCTGTAACAGACATTGCCGACAGCCTTAGTGAAGCTCCAGATCAACTCTTGCAGGCTGTGTTGAATGGTGCCTGATTCTCCTTAAAAAAAAGATGCTGATCATTCGATGCGCTGCCTGCAGCAGAAAACTATGGCGTTATGATAAAATTGGGCCAGGAGAAGTACTGCGCTGCCATAAAGATCGAATCAAAAAAATGTATAAAGCAGTGATTGCAGATAACGGGCGGGTATCCTGCCCTTGCGGAAAAAAAATCGGCATTGATAAAGGCAGCTTCTATAAAATGATTGCCAAATCCTTTACCTGCAGAGGGACAAAAAGAAACCGCTGACAGACGTAACTGTTCAGCTGTACCCCATACGTCTCACATAGACGGGCTATACCGCACTGTGGAGCACATCTGAACAGTTACAGGTCACAGGCTATGCCAGCATTGTGCTGATACCTTCTAAGCAACAAGGCTCAGGCTTGGCAAGGAACCAACTGAAACCCCATTGTTTTTGCTAGTTTCTTCATTATGTCCTGATGGATAGCTGGTTTTGTTTCCCGACGATTCTGGCTGCATTGTGTAAACACCTGCCGGTAATCTGCATGGCCCAAGATGTACCAACCATCCTCTACCAATATACAAAGGAAAGCGAGTAAGGTTGAGCAAACTGTACAGCCTGTTGCGAAAAAGACTCGGTAAGGCCAAAATCCTTACCAGTGCTGTGGTTGAAAGCAAAGAGAGACAACATGTGAAAATTGTGTTCGTCCGTAACCGCAACAAAAAGCGACAATGGCTTGGAATAGTGTCCACTGACATAACACTGCCAGACGAAGAGATTGTGCGAATTTACGGTGAGCGATGGGACATCGAGGTCTTCTTCAAGATGATGAAACACTATCTGACCCTTGAAAGGGAAACACAACTGCGAGATTATGACGGGATGGTTGCCCATATCACCATAGCCATGAGCCGGTATATATTTCTGGCGTTTGAGCAGCGATGTCATGATGATCCCCGAACATTGGGCAGCTTGTTCTTTGCCTGCAATGACGAGATGAAAGAGCTCAGCCTTGTGGAGGCACTGCAGCGGATACTTGGCCTGGCCATGGAGAAAGTCAGGGCAGCAGGTATTGTGACTGAAGATGTGGCACTTACACTTGTTGATTCAATCATGGCTGCTGCAATTGATATGCTGCAAACAGAGCAGAGGGTATTTCGAAATAATAGCGTTATGGCCACAATTTAGGTCAAATCAAAAACTTGAGTTAATTATAAAAGATAGGCCGGGGCACCTGGGTGGCGTGCTGAATAGTTACAAATTAAGAAAATATTTTCCCTTGACATTGCCTGCGAAAATCTCTATTTTGCCTCACACATTCCAACCCACTGGGGGATGGTCTAATGGCAAGACAGCGGACTCTGACTCCGCTTATCGGGGTTCGAATCCCTGTCCCCCAGCCAGTTTTAATCTCTTTTTTGCTCCTATTTCTCATACCTTGTAAAAAAAAACTGGTCGTGCAATATTGCTTGTCTGTTTACAGCTTCCCCAGATCTGGAAGAGCAATAATATTATCCAGATCCAGCCACCCGTTTCTGCCGGTAGCATCCTGAACAAGAACATAACGCCCATGGTGCTGTTTGATTTTTATCAGCCTGCCTGGTTTGATAGTACCGGTTGCTGCGGCTTCTGCAAAGGGAGAGATCAGCAGTCGAGCTTCTGGGCCCGTCACAACGCCGTCGTTCCAGGATTGATATCTGAAAACAGCTAGCGGAAGACTGACAAGGATCAGTAACAGCAGACTGATGGTCAGTCCTCTGGCAAGGGCGGGGGTGAAAGCCGTCACTGTCCTGGCTATAAGTTGCGTCAGGGACAGGAGGAAGAAGGCGCCCCCGGCCAGCATAAGCCACTGGTCGGCCTGAAGCAGGGATGCCATCCGTTCGTATAGCGGGCTGTCATCTCTGTACAGTCCGGCATCTTTGCGTACCTGGGCAAGATTGGCTCGAATATCTTCGTTGCCCGGATCTATTCGTAAGGCCCGTTCATAATTGGCCACTGCTTTGCCCACTTGGTCGATTTTGGCGTAGCAGTTGGCCAGGTTGTAGAGCAGCGAAGCAGACACGCCTTTCGAGTGAGCGACCTGCAGATAAAGGCTGATTGCTTTTTCATACTGCCCGTTCACAGCACTGACGTTTGCCTGTTCAAAAAGAGTTGCTGGCGGGCTGTCTGCTGCCAGGCAGGAGGCCGCCAAAAACAGGAACAGGCAGCACAGTATTATTGAGATGAGTCTTTTCATAGCGCAGTTAACTCTTTTTTTGTTTTGTCCATGAGCGTGGTCATGGTTTGATGGCTCAGTTTGTTTCCGGAAAAAACATTGTTATCCAGTTCGCGGAATATGTCACGAAGTGGATTGTCCTGCTCGAGCCGTTGTTCCAGATCGGCCAGGGTAATTGCCCGTGCCTGCATGCCCCATTGGAGAGCAAGATGTTCCTGTATTGCCTGACGGCAGTGGTTTATAAAACTATCCTGATTGGCGGCCTCAATGGCCTCCTCCATTTTCTGCAGGTGATGTCTGATTGATTTGCTGAGGTTTTTTTGGAGGATTATTTGCGGGTTGTTAGCGAGTCTTTTCTGTCGTAGAAAGAGATACAGTGCCGCCAACAGCATCAAAATGGCAACAACAGTTAAGAATATGAACCAGCTTTTTTGATATAACGGCTTGATAGTTTGGACCAGTGTTCCCTGTTCTGTGTGTATTGGGGCAAGGTTGTTGTCTGTTGCAGGAGCGGGGCTTTGAGTGGGTTGCTTTTGTATGACTTTATTCTCGCTCTGCATCCTGGGGATGTTCCCTGATTGCTGCAGTTGGATCGCTATGGGATCACTGTGGAGGCTTACATATTCCCCACGATCAGGATCAAAATAAGAAAACCGGACAGGGCCGATTTGTGATATTTTCTCTGAAGTGGGCACTATGGCCTGTTCAAAGTGTTTTTTCCCCTGTCCGGGGTTTTCTTCTTCATAATTTTCTGTTGGCGGATAGGTCTTCCAGTGTTCCTGGTCAGAGAGTTGTGGTGCAGAGACCAGATCAAAATTTCCTGTTCCGGAAATCACCATTTTAAGTGTTATCGGGTCACCGACTTTTCCCGTTAACGGAGAAGCCGCAACGGCAAGGGAGTAATGGCCTATGGCTCCATGAAAATCTGCGGGTTTTCCTTCAGCAGGAAGGTCGCGGCTTGTCATTGATTTTTTAGGGCTGGCCAGCTTGACCTCCCGTTTTGAGTAGCTGGCAAAAAAATCGTCAAAAAAAGGATCCCTGCCAAGCAGAGAGCCAAACGGATCATTTTGCTGCTGGTTGTTTACCTTGACCAGCAGGCTGGCATCAAGTTCAAATTCAAGAGGATAACTCCCCTCCTTGACGGCCGACAAGGTACCTTGCCAGGTCAGTGAGACATAAGGCTTCTGGTTGATTACCTCTTCCTGCTGCAGGGGCTTTTCATCTAGAGAATGGAGAATGAAATTATTACCGAGCAGATGCGGACTGGAGTTAATTGTTACCCGCAGCCCTCTCCGGAAATAGGCTTTAATCGTTATATGCGCCAATTGTCCTGAATACAGAACCTCATGCTCCGGGGTAATGCGCATAAATCCGATCTTGTCTGCCGCGCCGGATCGCAGGCGTGCTGCCGGTCCGGAGCGGCTGCCCTGCGCAGCCTGTGGGGCAGCAGAAGAGCCCTGGAGGTTCCTGGCAGGTAAAACCGTGCAGGTCAGAGGGTTGGAAGTGTATTCACGGCCTTCAACGGATACTTTAACAGGTTGCAGAGTATGTGTCCCGGGAGTATCGGCCTGCACCATGTAGGAAAACGTTATTGTTGAGGATGTCTTCCCGTTGATCCACTGCATCTGGCTGCTCTGGCCGCGATAGGTAAACTGCAGGTGCTCTCCTGCAGGCACTGGCGGTTGTGCGGAGGATGCCCCCTGCACAGTTATCGAGAGGAGTACGGCCTCGTTCACTGGAAATGTATCGTTGTTGAACTGGGCAGAGACTTTAATATCACTGGCAAAAGCTGCTGCTGAACCTGCCAGAGAGAGGATAACAATCAGAAGCCAGATGTGCCGGGTGGAACGCAAAAATTTTGTTTTATCAAACAATATCTTCATCACCAGTCCTTTGTTCCATTATCATTAATGTCCATATCACGGGGAAGAAAGTTGAGTTCCTTCTGCTCGCCTTTTAAGCTGTTCAACAGGCTTTTTGCCTCTTCTTTTGTCATTTTACCCTGTAACCGGCGTTGCTTGTCCTGTCGAAGCTGATCGGCAGCCTGTTTCTTCTGCTTTTCTTTTTCCCCCTTGTTCATATCCGCTTTCTGCTGTTGACCCTGTGTACCTTTTTTTTCTTTCTTATCACTACTTTTGGGTTGTTGCGGGTCCTGTTGTTTTTTAGAATCGTTATTTTGTGCTGATTCCTGCTTGTCCTTCTGCTGTTTTTTGGAATCTTTTTCCTTCTTTTTCCCCTTTTTGTTTTTCTTATCTTGATTTTTCTTATCTTTTTTCTGGTTTTGATTTTTCTTCTTTTTTTTCTGTTTTTCTTTTTGTTTCAGTTTTTCAAGCATTTTCCGGACGTGTTCAAGGTTGCGCCTGGCATCGGCATCATCAGGATGAAGTTCAAGGCTTGCCTTATAGGAATCAAGCGACTGCTGCCAGAGCTGCATGGTATTTTCCGGGTCAGTTTTTTGTGCTGATTTTCCCTGAAAAAATTGGGCATTGGCACGATTGAAATAGCTTTGTGCCTGTAGCCCCAGGTTATCTGTTTTCAACGCTTCATTGAATTCAGCAATGGCTGTTGTATAGTTTTTCTGCCGGTAGGCTGTGTCGCCGAGATTAAAATGGAGCCTTGGGTTATCAGGCGCATCTTTTAGAGCCTGCTGATAATACTTGTTTGCCCGGTCATATTGTCCGGCCTGGAAAAAATCTTCACCCTGGGAGGCCCTGGCTCCCGGAGCCCAGGAGGCAAGAAAGAACAGCAGGGTAAGGGCCGAAGACAGCTCTTTTTTTCTTCTGGAAACAGTTTTGATAAAGGGCAGTCGCAGCGCCCAGCGGTTTTTTCTCCCCGTGATAAGAAAGTCGGCAGCCAGAAGACATGCCGCAAGGCCCAGCGCCCAGGAAAACCGTTCCACAGGGACCTTTCTCTTACGTTGGCCATGTTCTTCCTTGGGCAGAAGTGAGAGCTTCTGTTGATATATAGCGTCAAATCCCTGGCCCGTGTTGCCAAGCGGCATGTATAAGCCGCCGCTAGCCTCGGCAATTTTTGATAATGTCTGCTCGTCAAGTTTTGAAGTGACAAAGTTGCCGTTTGCATCCTTGATGAATTCATTGGTATTTTTACCAGGAGCCGGGATAAGTTCTCCCTTGGGCGTTCCTACACCTATCGTATAGATAGTCATACCGTGCTCTTTGGCTTTTTTTGCCGCATCAAGAGCGGTCTGGCTTAAATCTTCTCCGTCTGTGACCAGTACCAGAATTTTGTGGTTGGCCTCATTGGAAAGAATTTTTTCAGCATCAAGGATGACCCGGCCTATATCTGTTCCGCCTTTGGGGATGGTATTGATGTCCATGGCATCAAGGGAGTTGTTAAAGGCATCGTAATCCGTGGTGAGCGGACACATTAAAAATGACGTTCCGGCAAAGGGGAGCAGGCCGACCCGGTCGCCTTCGAGTTTGGCGACAAAATCCTTAATGGCCAGTTTGGATCTCTCAAGTCTGTTGGGGGTGATGTCGCGGACCAGCATGGATTTGGACACGTCAACGCCAATGAGTATATCAATACCCTTGCGTCTAACCTCGACCCATCTGTTACCGTATTGCGGGCGGGCAAGGCCGATAAATAAAAAGGCAATGCCGAGGACAAAAAGGATATTCTTGATTCGGCGCCTTGATAGAGAAACATTCCGGGTCAAGTCGGCAAGCAGATGGGAAGACGCAAATTTCTGCAAAGTCTTATTTCGACGCTCTATATTGATGCGAATAAACAATGCTGCCAGTGTGCAGCAAACAAGACCTGCTATCAGCCACATGGGCCGGGCAAATTGAAAGTCCATATTCAAAGAGAAATACCTGTAATTTGAGAAGTTATTTTGTAACTGTTCAGCTGCACCCCATAGTGCGGCGATCAGGCCGCCTCACATAGAGGGGCTATAGTTCGTTGGCCTGCTTGGCACACTATGGACCACATCTGAACAGTTAAAGGTCACAAGTTATGCCAACATTGTGCTGGTAGCTGAATAGTTACGTTATTTTTTTGTTTTGAGTAATTTTTTTTGCATCAGGGTAATCGTCTTCGTGAGACAAAAAGTTCTGTTGCAAGCAACAGCAATGCCCCCAGAACAGGCCAGAAAAACAGTTCCCGGTAACGGGAAAAGTGTTTTATTTTTCGGGTGGTTGCTTCCATGGCGTTAATTTCGTCATAGATTTTTTCAAGGGATTTGGTTCCCGTGGCCCGGAAATATTTGGCTCCGGTCAGCTGGGCGACCTTGCTTAATGTGTTTTCGTCAATATCCACTTTGACCCGAACGAGCCGTTTGCGCCCAAATTGATCCGTCACAGGCATCGGGGCCGTACCACGGGTTCCCGCACCGATTGTGTACACCTTGATGCCAAGAGTTTCAGCGGCTTCAGCGGCCGTCAGGGGGGATACCTTGCCGGCATTGTTCATGCCGTCAGTCAGGAGAATCAGTATCCGGGATTTAGCATTGCGGTCCCGCAGCCGATTGACACCGGAGGCAATGGCAGAGCCTATGGCAGTTCCGTCTTCGATGATTCCGGTTTTGAGGGAGTCAAGTCGCAGCTGCAGCCAGTCATGGTCAAGGGTCAGTGGGCAGACCATATAGGGCCTGCCCGCAAAAGCGACCAGACCTATACGGTCGTTTGGCCGGTCTTTGATAAATTTTGCCACAACAGATTTAACGACATCCAGACGGTTTGCCGTGTGTCCGTTTAAAGTGAAGTCCATGGCGTCCATGGAGCCTGAAATATCAACGGCAAGAAGAATATCAATGCCTGATGCCTCAACTTCGGTGCTGGTATTGCCCCACTGGGGGCCGGCTATGGCAAGAATAATCAGGCCAAGAGCGGAAAGTCTCAGCAGACCGAGCATCCTGCCCGGTACGGCTTTTCGGTTCCCGGCAATGGCCCGGGCTACGGAGACAGAGGAAAAAACCAGAGCCGGGGCCGGGCCTCGTCTGCCCCGAAGCAGAGCAAGTATGGGCAAGATGAGCAACAGCCATAAAAGCTCGGAATGGATAAAACGAAGACTGTCCATGTTATTGTTTATCCTCCGCTTTTGTTGATTCGATAAATGTACGAAGGCCTGATAAAATCTTTTCCATGGTTTGGACGGCCAGATCGGCTTTGGCAAATTTAACCATGTCAAGCTGCTCCTGCCATGCCAGCAAATGGGAAGAATTTTCGTTCAAAACCGGCGGCAGGTTTGTTGAATGAGTTATTGTCTCGATAAATTCCCGGCTCGTTTGCCTGCGGGCAGATATTGAAAAGCGCTGCTCAATATAGCTGCGTAAGGTGTGATCAATAAGAGTTGTAAATTCATCCACCTTATGCTCGTCAATGAGCTCCCGGGCGGATTCTAATTTGCGCAGGGCGGTTTGATGGGCAGGAATCAGCCGTTGTTTTGTTGTTTTTTTTCGACGGAGAAGAACGATCAGAACAAGAATAAAAAGGACCAGGGCTGCGCCAACCAGCAGAGGATACCTCGTGCTGTTGTCAGGAATTGTCATTGGTCCTTTAATATCAGCCAGCTCCTCGGAAGCATTCATAACGCCCTGTTTGAGTGGCTGGGCAACACTTTTCTGTGGTTGTAGCTGCAGGGGCGCATTGTTTTGCGACGCATGGGCAGCGAACACAAAAGTAAGCAGTGTCAGAAGAAAAACCAGAGAGTAACGCTTCATCGGGAAAGCCTCTTTTTTCTGGAGCTGAAAAAGCCAATCAGAGGGCTTAAGTACGGCCTGTCTGTAGAGAGTTCAAGCAGGTCAATGCCGGCACTTCGAACAGTACGGGTAAACTGGCCGTGCCGGTCTTCTGCAAGACCGGCATAGGCTTTTTGGGTCCAGGCATCTCCGGTGTTTAAAATGACCTGTTCTCCTGTCTCCGCATCCTCCAGAGTAATCCAGCCAACATCGGGGAGTTGTTGCTCTCGCGGGTCGGTCACGGAGACTGTGATCAGATCATGGCGGCGCCCTGTGATCTGCAGTTTGGGGCGAAGCTGATCAAGCGCATCACTGAAATCACCGGGAAGACAAAAATCTGAGAGCAGAAAAGTCACACATTTTCTTTTGGTGACCCGGTTGACAAAATCAAGGGCTTCGCCGATATCGGTCCCGCGTCCCCGGGGCTGGAAAAAAAGGATTTCCCGGATGACCCGTAAAATATGGCTGCGTCCCTTGGCAGGCGGAATAAAGAGTTCAACAAAATCGGAAAAGAGAATCAGCCCGACCTTGTCATTATTGCGCACTGCGGAAAAAGCCAGCACCGAGCCGAGCTCTGCCATCATTTCCCGTTTTGACTGCTCTTTTGAGCCAAAACTTCCTGATCCGCTGATATCTATCATCAGCATAATGGTAAGCTCCCGTTCTTCGGTGAACTTTTTAACATGGGGGATGCCGGTTCTGGCTGTGACGTTCCAGTCAATTGTGCGAATCTCATCGCCCGGTACGTATTCCCGCACCTCGTCAAAGTTCATTCCTCTCCCTTTAAAGACAGAGTGGTAGCTGCCAGCCAGGGTGTCATCGACCATGCGGCGGGTCCTGACTTCAATCTGGCGAACTTTTTTGAGAATTTCCCGGGTAATTGTTTTTTCCATTGTTCTTGTACTTCTCGCCTCTTAAGAGATAGTTTGTTTAAGGAACTGGAATTGTGTCCAGAAGTTTATGAATGAGATCTTCGCTGGTAATACCCTCTGCCTCTGCCTCGTAACTGATGCGGATTCTGTGTCGCAGCACGTCCAGCGCGCAGTTTTTTATGTCATCAGGGATGACATATCCCCGGCCGTTGAGATACGCCAGAGCACGAGCGGCGATTTTCAGGTTGATGGTCGCCCTCGGAGAAGCGCCGGTCTCGATATAGTCTTTCATGGCCA
>JALXCX010000436.1 GCA_026990725.1 Desulfobulbaceae bacterium | reverse complement strand
AACCCAAGGTTGTTGATTATCGTTAGAATTAGTTAAATTTGGTAAGAATTATTCTTTAGATCAACAATCTTGACAAATCTTCCTCAATCTAACTATTGTTCCTGTCCACATACTTTAAATACCAGAATCTCCATGACTGAAAAAACATTGCTTTCAACCCGTGAAGTCGCAAGATTCCTCAAGGTGAATGAAAAAAGCGTATATTCGCTCATTGCTGAAAAGGGACTCCCGGCGACCAAGGTGACAGGAAAATGGGCTTTCCCAATGCACCTTGTTATTCAATGGGTGGAAAACTCGACAGTAAATTATCCAAATCCACACTCTGCACCGCCGCACTCACCGGGGCTGCTCATCATCGGCGGTAGTAATGATATTTTGCTGGAACAAACGCTTGCACTATTTAATGCGCTCCACAAAGAACACATTGCCGTGTTTGGCAATCTTGGCAGCATGGGTGGTATCCGGGCACTGGAGCAGAACAAATGCCACATGGCCACCAGCCATTTGTTGCAGGAAGAAAATGAGGAGTACAACTTTGATTTTGCGGGAAAGGAGCTGGGCCAATTACCTGCCGTAGTCAATTTCTGTCGCCGTGAGCAGGGGCTTCTTGTCGCAAAAAACAATCCCTTGAGCATCACATCGATTAAGGATTTATCACATCCTGATATCCGGTTGGCCAATCGGCCGCTGGGAACCGGCACGCGCCTTCTCCTGGACCGGGAACTCATCCAGGCCGGTCTTACTGGTGAAAAAATCAAGGGCTATAAACGTGAATTTGCCAAACATCTTGACGCAGGCCTTGAAGTTTTTGCAGGCCGGGCAGATGTGGCCCCCTGCATTCGAGCTGTTGCCGGAATACTTGATCTTGATTTTATCCCTTTACGGTGGGAACGTTTTGATCTCTTAATCCGCAAAGAAATTTTTTTTGAACCAAAAATTCAACTGTTCATGGGAATACTCCGCGAACCGAATTTTCACAAACTGGCAACCCAATTTGACGGATATGATTTAAGCATCTGTTCAAAAATGGTCTTTCCAAAAGATAACCAGCTAAAATCCAGAAAGAGAAACAAATGAACCTGCGAAGGATTATTTCAGTATATTTTACAGGATTTGCAGCAATACTCTGCCTTCTATCCCCCATAAACACACTCAGTTTTGCAGTAGAGGCAACGCCCGAAACACAACTTATCATTTTTCATGCCGGGTCTTTAACCATACCGTTTAAGGAAATCGGCAAAGCATTTACCCAAAAATACCCGAATATTCATCTGCAGAGCGAAGGTGCCGGTTCAAGAATTTGTGCACGAAAAATCACAGACCTTCAAAAGCCCTGTGACATTATGGCATCAGCTGATTCCACGGTCATTGAAAACCTGCTCATCCCAAACTATGCAGACTGGAGCATCTCCTTTGCCACGAATGAAATGGCCATAATGTACAGACCTGACTCGGCCTATGCAGGCCAGATAAACGAAACAAACTGGCCGAAAATTCTTTTACGAAAAGATGTAGAATACGGGCATTCAGACCCCAATGCCGACCCCTGTGGATACCGCAGCCAACTCACCTGGCAACTTGCTGAAAAGTACTACAAAAAGCCTGGATTATACAAAGCCCTGCAAGAGGGGTGTCCTTTAAAGAATATTCGCCCCAAGGAAACTGATCTGATTGCTCTTCTGGAGAGTGGTGAACTAGACTATCTCTTTATATACCGCTCCATCTGTGAGCAGCATAAAGCGCCATGTCTGCTCCTGCCAGATGAAATAAACCTGAAATCAGCAGCTTTAGCTCCATACTATAAGCAAGCCTATCTAACGGTTACGGGAAAAAAACCAGGAACAACCATACAAAAGAACGGAAAACCAATGGTCTACGGGATAACCATTCCAAAAAACGCACCCAACCGGAAAGAAGCTGCTCTTTTCATAAAGTTTTTAACAAGTCCGGCAGGACGAAGAATAATGGAGAAAAATGGCCAGCCAGCTCTCTGGCCGGTAACCATTAGCGGTAAAATAGATAGGTTGCCCAACCTGCTCAAAGATCTCCAAAAAAAGATTGAGTAACCCTGGCAATGAAGACCTTTCACCTTGTTTTTACCCTGCTGAGCATATTTCTTCTTGTGCTGTTGATCACCCCCATTGTCAACCTGATTACCTCTTCAGATCCAGCCCTGCTCCGCACCACGATACTCGACAGGGAGGTATTGGATGCTCTTGTGCTCACCTTAAAGACAGCGCTCTGGGCAACAATTGCCGGAATATTATTGGGCGTACCGCTAGCCTACATCCTGGCTCGCTGGAGTTTTCCCGGTAAAAGTTTTCTCCAGGGTCTTGTCGACCTGCCCATAATGATTCCTCATACAGCCATGGGTGTTGCCCTTTTAATGGTCTACGGAAAAAAATTCGTTATCGGCAGCGCTTTTTCAAAACTTGGTATTTCCTTTGTCGGCACAGAACTCGGCATCAGTCTTGCCATGGCCTATGTCTCCCTGCCCTTTTTAGTCAATGCCGCGCGTGATGGTTTCCTTTCTGTTAATCCCCGCCTTGAACGGGTTGCCCGAACACTTGGCGCTACACCCTGGCAAACCTTTTTCCAGGTCACACTGCCTCTTTCACGCCGGGCAATTCTTGGCGGGGCAATTATGATGTGGGCCAGAGGCATCTCGGAGTTCGGAGCTGTTGTCATACTTGCCTACCACCCCATGGTCGCCCCGATTCTCATCTGGGAAAGATTTGAGTCCTATGGTCTGAAGTATGCCCGCCCGGTTGCCTCCATCCTGATCCTTCTCTGTCTCTTAATTTTTGCCGTTCTACGCTGGCTGGCCAGCCGAGACAGGAGTATTTAATCGTGTTTCTGGTTCAGGACTTATCTTCTCAGCTGGGTGATTTCCAGCTAACTGATATTAACCTCAGTATCCGTCCGGGAGAATACAGGATACTGCTTGGCCCCACAGGAACCGGAAAGACTGTCCTGCTTGAGACCCTGGCCGGCCTTCACCCTGTACAATCAGGCCAAGTATATTTACAGGGCAAAAACATCACCCATACGGCCCCTGAATGTCGCAACATGGGTATTGTCTATCAGGATTATGCCCTGTTCCCCCACTTAACGGTTTTTGAAAATATTGCTTTTGGTTTAAAAATTAGAAAAATACCACGGAAACAAAAAGAGCAGAC
>JALXCX010000435.1 GCA_026990725.1 Desulfobulbaceae bacterium | reverse complement strand
AAAAATTTTTAATCCCAATTATCCTCATATTTGTTGCAGGTTGTACCGCCCAGCAGGAACCAAAACAACAACCCATACATCACAAAAAGACTGTTGCTGACGACAAATCAAAAACAAAAACAAAAACAAAAAAGGAAAACACTTCTCTTACCTCCCAGCGGATTAATACTGAACTCAAAACTCAGGATACTCGTTCAGAAAGACAACAGATTAAAGCATTACCCAACCTCGGCATTGCTCGTTCACCGATGCCAACGACACTGGCCACAACGCAAATAATCTCACCTGCAAAAGCCCCTCGCTGGAACAGAGAATCATATAACGCTGTAAAGAAAAACGGCTTTATCTCAACAGCAAATGACTCGTTGTCCACCTTTTCCATTGATGTCGATACAGCATCCTACAGCAATGTCCGCCGGTTCATCAACGAAGGGAAAAAACCGCCCCGGGGGGCCGTTCGGATTGAAGAGATGATCAACTATTTTTCCTATTCCTACCCGCAGCCTTCAGGGGATCTTCCATTTTCTGTAACCACTGAACTAGGATCCTGTTTCTGGAACAAAAAACATCAGCTGGTTCGTATTGGACTGAAGGCAAGAGATATTGACAAGAGTAATCTTCCGCCGTCTAATTTTGTCTTTCTTGTCGATGTTTCGGGATCAATGGCATCATTTAATAAACTGCCGCTTCTTCAACAATCTATGAAAATGCTTGTCAGGCAGCTTGGAAAAAAGGACCGGGTATCAATTGTTGCTTATGCCGGAAGTGATTACGTTGCCCTCCCTCCGACCTCAGGATCTGAACATAACAAAATTTTTTCCGCCATTGATATGCTGGGTGCCGGAGGATCAACTCACGCATCAAGTGGTATTGCCACAGCCTATCAACTTGCGGGTCAGGTATTTATTCCGGGAGGAAACAATCGGATAATTCTGGCCTCAGACGGAGATTTCAATGTCGGCATTACCAGTCGGGATGAGTTGCAGAAACTCATTGAAGAAAAACGAAAATCCGGCATTTACCTGACCGTTCTGGGGTTTGGTATGGGCAATTACCATGACGACAGCATGGAGTTACTGGCAGACAAGGGAAATGGCAATTATGCCTACATTGACAATCTGCTGGAAGCCCGAAAAGTTTTAGTCAAAGAGATGAGCGGCAACCTGTTTACCCTGGCTCGAGACGTAAAAATACAGGTTGAGTTTAATCCGGAAATAATTGGCGCTTACCGCCTCATCGGATACGAAAACCGGTTACTCGCTGATGAAGATTTTAATGACGACGCAAAGGATGCGGGTGAAATAGGTGTCGGCCATACAGTCACAGCGCTCTATGAACTGATACCTGCTGGAAGCGAGGGACTTCCTTCTGTTGATCCCCTCAAATACCAGCAACCTGTCCCGTCACACAGTCGTTTCTCTGACGAGCTGATGACTGTAAAGTTTCGCTATAAACCGCTGCATAATGAGCAATCAAAACTTATCAGCACAGTTATTTCAGAATCCTCTTCACCATGGACCAACACCAGTATCGATTTTCGGTTTGCAACGGCTGTGGCCGCATATTCCATGAAACTTGCCGGTTATGAAGAAGGCAAGACTCTGGACTATGAAGAAATAATGGCTTTGGCAAAAAAGGCTAAAGGCACAGACAGCCAGGGGTATCGCTCCGAATTTATTCACCTTGTTGAGATGACGCAGCTTCTTCCTTAACCTCAAACGCCGAATCCTGAATATACCTTTCAGGATTCGGCGCCAGTCCGCTTGTATCTCCGTCCTCTTTTTGATATGACTAAAGAAATGCTTTTTTATTAAATTATCTTTATCTTTCAAGCAACCAAGAAAAAATGCGATGACTCCAGAGCAACGCAGACAACATCAGCAGAATGCAAGCAGAATGACTATTTTCTGTCTGATTTCCCTTGTCATCGGGGCGTATATTATATGGGCAAATAAAACACAGGGAGCCGTAGATTCTGCTTCCGTCTTCTTTCCCCTGGTAGTTATCCTCGTTGTTCATCTGCTGGGGGGAGCCATTGCCATTTTCCATACAGTCAAAACCAGGAATTTTATAAAAAATATTCATGTATATGGATATTTTTCAGCCGTAATTATCCTGGCATTCAGGTTAATCAGTAGTAGGTGGTTACTTTTCTAACCAACATGGCTGGAGCAAATAGACCAGCCACAACGGGCTTTGAGAATTCGCAGCGGAATGACAAATCAGGAGCCGGTGACAACTTTTCAGATAAACAACAACCAAATTCCACTGTCCACTACTGCAAAAAATTTTCCCTTCGTACGAACTAACATCGCGCAGCAACAGATTGTTGAAAAACCACGTTTTTTGCAGGTCCTGTTGACTTGGCTGGCACATCCAGACTGCCAGCCCAAAGCCATACAGGCAACTGCTCCTGATCAGTAAAATGACCAAAATATTTAGCGGCCGCACTGACAAATCGAAATTGCTTTTGTGATAAGTGCGAGACCGGGGTTTTCTGATCCAAAAAAAACTGAACAGATTCATTTTCCTTCAGTAAAAGCAGATCATTTTGCTTTTTCATGACAGAATCATTTAAGAACCTGACGGAGCGGAGCTTTACCCGGCCTTTTGGGGTCAGATCAAAATCAAAAAGTGTTCTGCGAACAATCATCTTATATTCCATGACATACCTCCTGTTTATTTCATCTGTTGGTTATTTATCTTGACTGTAACAGGGGTGGTTTGTCATATAGTGATAGACCCTCAACTTTTATTAAAAAAATATCAAAATGTCGCTACTCGAAAGGATCTATTCCTTTCATTCACGCATCCAGTCAGGTCGATACCCCAATGCCAATGACCTGAGCGAAGAATTTGAAATTTCACCGGCCACCGCCCACCGTGATATCGCCTACCTGCGTGATCGACTCCTGGCTCCTTTACAATTCGATCCACGAAAAAACGGATATTTTTATACAGAAGAAGGGTTTCGCCTACCCTTTGAGGACAGCCCGAAAATCGTTCTCTTTCTTGGCGTTTTAAGCTCCATGGCCTCTGAGACAGGCCTGGAGAACTTGCCCGAGATCATGCAGTTAAAGAAAAAACTTTCAACTATGATCCCTAACGACCAGGGACGACTTGAAGAAATGATTTACTGCGAATGGGTGGAAACTGAGCCGGTAAACCATACGATTTTTGC
>JALXCX010000434.1 GCA_026990725.1 Desulfobulbaceae bacterium | reverse complement strand
TCAAAGAACTTGGCGACCTGCTGGAGGCAAATGATACCGAGGTCTCCTATGCCATTCATCCGGTAGCCGGGCGTATGCCGGGCCATATGAATGTTCTGCTGGCAGAGGCCAATGTGCCTTATGACCAGCTGGTGGAGATGGATGATATCAATCCCCGCATGGATACCGTTGATGTTTGCGTGGTCATTGGTGCAAACGATGTGGTTAATCCGGCTGCCCTTGATGACGAATCAAGTCCTATTTATGGTATGCCCATTATTGAGACCCAGCGGGCAAGGACAGTGATCGTGCTTAAACGCTCCATGAATCCGGGTTTTGCCGGTATCCAGAACGCATTGTTTTTTGCCGAGAATGCCCGAATGTATTTCGGCGATGCCAAGGCTTCCATCCAGGATCTGGTCGCAGAGTTTAAAGGCGATTGATTGCCGGGAGTTTGCTTAAAAGTAGGACCGTCTCTTCCTCTGTCGATATGAACGGGGAAGAGACGGCAGTCTCATTTTTCGGGTGGAGTGTACCTGCTGCCCCCTGATTCTTTCAATCCTCTTGCTTTTCACCTGAGGGATTATACTCAATATGAGTTTTTTGCCCTTTCAGTTTCGTGAAGTTCTCACCACCACCTGCGCCGTCTCGCAAGGTGATTCTCTGGTGGTTGCCGTTTCCGGTGGTCCCGATTCCATGGCCCTGCTGCATTTGCTGGCAGGTGTGCAGCAACAACTTGATCTTGAGCTGGTGGTTGTTTGGGTGGATCACGGCCTGCGCCCTCTGGAAACTGAGGCCGAAGGGCGTGTTGTCCAAAATGCGGCAAAGCAGTTTAATCTTCCATTTATTGCCTCGTTTGTTGATGTTCCTTCCTTTGCCCGGGAACAGCATCTTTCTGTCGAACATGCTGCCCGCGACTTGCGTTATCATGTCTTACGAAAAGTGTTGCATGAAAAAAAGGCTGATTCCATAGTTGTTGCCCATACAGCCGATGATCAGACAGAGGAAATTCTCATCAGATTACTTCGTGGAAGTGGCCGGAAAGGCATTTCCGGAATGCGGGCACGCAGTGGAGATATTGTCCGGCCTCTCTTGTTTACTGAAAAACAAAGAATCCTTGACTGGCTGGCTGAACAAAGAATTTTTTACTGCCAGGATTCTTCCAATACGGATCTCAAATTTACCCGCAACAGGGTCAGGCATGAGTTGCTGCCCTTTCTGGAAGAAAAATTTGATGCGGGAATCCGTCAGTCTTTGCGTAAGAGTGGCGACAGTCTGGCCACGGACGAAGCCCTGCTGGAAGAATTAACAGAAGAGGCCTTTGGCCGGGTTGTCAGAAAAGTTGAGCAAGCTCAGGAAGCAGAAAGCGTTATGCGGCTTACCCGGCAGCCTTTTATTTCGTTACATCCAGCCCTGCAGCGCAGGATTGTTGAACAGCTGCTCTGGCAGCTCGGGGCGCGGGCCAGTTATGGGCATATCATGTCTGTCTGCAGGGCAGCCGCAACCGGTCGGAATAAGAGTGAACTCCATCTCTCCAAAGGGCTTCGGGTCGGAGTGTTCCGAGAATATCTTGAATTTTCCTATCCTGCCGGCCATACATCCTGGCGTGGCCGGCTCTTTGCGTAACCTGTTCTTATTGTTTCAAAGCTGCGGCATATGCCCCGGCTGAGAATCCATGGATTTTCTGGCCGTTGACAACAGCAAAAGGAACACCTTTGCCGCGCGCATCAAGTTTTTTCTTTCGAGCAGCGGCATTTTTGTCCGTTTCTATATTGTAGATGGTCACCGCTATACCTCTTTTTTTAAAAAAATTGATGGCCTTTTTACAGTAGGGACACCAGGATGTGGTGTATAATTCAACCCTGTTTCGGCCAACCGTCTGCTGTCTGGCCACACTGCGCCTGCTGGTCTTTTTTTTCTGAACCTGGTTTGCCGGGGGTGGATAATATGTGCGCCGGACTTTACCTGTTCTGTCGGTCCAGGTGTACATCTTTGCGTAAGATGCTGGCGTGATGAACACTTGTGAAATAAAGGTGAAACAACAGAGCACAAGCAGGATTTTGCAAAATTTCATTTTGACTCCGCGAAAAATATGAATAAAGGACTTTCTTGTTCTTGTATATCATAAAAAAGAGTGAATATACAAGAACAAGGAAAAGGAGAGGTGCAAACCGTGAACAATCAGCCATTGATGGTGGCGAGTATTTCGTCAATGGCCGTAATGGTAGGGCAGTCGGTTATCTGTTTGCGGAGGTTTGCTGCTCCGGGCAGGCCTGTCAGGTAGCGGCAGGTCTGGTTTTTTATGCGAAAGAGAAGGCGGGTCGTGTCGAGATGGATGTTGGCCAGCTCCAGGTGTCGCCTGATGACCGGCAGTCGTTTTTCCAGGGTGGCAGGCAGGGGGCCTGGTTGGAAAACCCAGGGATTTCCCAGCGCTCCCCGGCCCACCATAACAGCGTCACATCCGGTTTCCTGCATCATGTCCAATCCGTCCTGATAACAGAGTATATCGCCATTGCCGATAACCGGGATGGTGACAGCCTGTTTGACCCTGTATATCACCTCGCGGTCAGCCAGCCCGCCAAACATCTGCTTCCAGGTTCTGGCGTGGACGGTCACGGCTTTTGCCCCGGCAGTTTCTGCCATGGCGGCAAATTCCGGAGCTGTGATGGTCTCATCTGTCCAGCCGCTGCGAAATTTTACAGTTACCGGCAGGTGCGTATTGGTCACCACGGCCCGGATAATTTTCTCGGCCAGCTGCATATTTTTCATCAGGGCCGCACCTGATCCTTTTTTGACCACTTTGCGTACCGGACATCCCATGTTGATGTCGAGCAGGTCTGTCTGGTGGTTTGTGGCAATGACCGCAGCTCTGCCCATTATCTCAGGATCATTGCCAAAGAGCTGGATGCAGAATGGCTTCTCTTCAGGCGTTGTCTTGAGCATGGTCAGGGTTTTTTCCTGACCATGTACCAGACCGTTTGAGCTGATCATTTCAGAAACAGTCATTCCGGCGCCCATTTCCCGGCAGAGCAGGCGAAAGGCAAGGTCGGTATATCCGGCAAGGGGAGCCAGAAGAAAGGAGTTCTTCAGGGGCAGGCTGCCAATGTTCATTTTCTGGGATGCCCCGGAGGCAGAGCCATGGCTGCCGTATCCATATTTGAGAGTTGCACATTCATTGTAATCGATTTTGTACCGCGTTGTATTGATA
>JALXCX010000433.1 GCA_026990725.1 Desulfobulbaceae bacterium | reverse complement strand
GGTTGTATAATCGCCTCTGTTGTTCCGACTCTTGAAACAAGCTGGCTTCAATTTGCCTCACAGTTTCTCAAAGACGGCACACTCAAACCTTTAACAGTGTCCTACAAGACAGATACCGGCATTACAGTCCGGACAAAAAACCCTGCAGAAGTTGGAGCTGACAGGATAGTTAACGCCGTAGCCGCCTGGAACATATACAAAACCGCCCTCCTCGTTGTTGACTTTGGCACAGCCATAACCTTTGACTGTGTAAGCAGACAGGGCGAGTATCTTGGTGGGACCATTCATCCTGGAATTGGTATTTCTCTTGACGCTTTAGCCGGAAGAACGGCTCAACTTCCCCGTATTGATATTGACACGACACCGGAACGTGTTCTGGGGGAAACAACAGTCGATGCTATTCGTTCCGGTATCCTTTATGGCTTCGGCGGGCTCATTGACCGTATGGTTACACTTCTTAAAAAAGAAATGGTAGAAGAAGGTGAGGAATTTAATATTATTGCCACCGGCGGTATGGCCGGCCTCATAGCCCCCTACAGCTCTTCGTTGACAACTATAGACCCCCTGCTGACCCTTAATGGTTTGCGATATATTTATAACCGTAACCAGGCTTAACCATGTCGTCTCCTCTTCTCCCCTCCCCTTTGAAAAAAGGTGATACCATAGGAATCTTTTATCCTGCCGGGCCGGTAAAGGATAGTCCGGCTTTTGATGACGGCAGATCGATATTAGAGGAGCTTGGTTTACAGATCCGGCATAATTTACCAGATAACAGCGGTCCGGACTACCTGGCAGCCAGTGATGAACGCAGATTAGAAGAGTTCCATGCACTCTGGGCAGATGATGATATAAAAGCTCTTATTGCTGCACGTGGCGGCTATGGCTGCTTGCGTATAATGAACAAGCTGGACTTGCAGTTACTGCGGTCTTCCCCTAAATGGCTCATTGGCTTCAGTGACCTGACTGTACTGCTTAACGGTATTTTCTCCCAAACTGGTCTGGTTACGTTGCACGGCCCGGTTGTGACATCCCTGCCCCGACTTGACAGCGTATCTCTTGACAGTTTCAAAAAAACGCTCAGTGGAAATTTTTCTGATTATCAACAAATTCCCGGCCTTGAAATACTCCGGCCGGGGCCGGGAACAGGCCGGTTAACAGGTGGGAATCTGACTACACTTACCCATCTTATCGGCACCCCCTGGCAGCCACAGTTTGCCGGGAGCATCCTTTTTCTGGAAGATACAGCTGAACCAGCCTATAAACTCGACAGAATGCTGACCCATCTTTTCAACTGCGGCGCTTTGGAAGGTTTATCCGGTTTAATACTTGGTTATTTTGACCCGGGCCATAACGATACGCTTGAAACACTTAGACTCAATGAAATGCTCTGGGAAAGAGTGCTTGAGTTGACCATAAACAAGGATTATCCCGTGTGGGGCGGTTTTCCTGTTGGACATCAAGCAAAAAACCATTCCCTCCCTCTTGGCATGGAGGCATTCATGAACAGCTCTCGTGGAACCCTGGAATTCATGTCTCATTCCTGTTCCTCTTGTGGATTGTAACAGCTATTATCATGATTAAATGCCGCATTAAAACATGTATTCTTTTACTCGTTTTAATTATCGGATACGCAATCAGCTTCCTACCATTGTTGATGGTCCAGTCTTTTCTTCAGTTTGATCAATTCATTATAGCTCTTCTTTTTTGGCTGCTCATTGTCCTTGTTTCTCTCCCTTTTTTTCTTCGCTACCTTGTACGAAGGGCCTGGTTTATTCAAAGCGGCAACGATTTTATCCCATTAACCAGCCTGAAAAAACAACTTATGGCCATTAACAGTTATAATTCTCCTGTTATTATTCAGAAAAAACGAAAAAAACTGCTTGTCGGCTGGCGGTACAATGATCCGGAATGGTCTGAAAGGATGGCAATTTTGGGGATAAGAAAGAGCTATTTTGCAAAACTTGTTTTTGATCAAAATACAAGGACTGTCAACATTTCCGACAAGATCAAGCATGTAAACTTTGATCTCAGCCCCATAAGAGTCAGGTCCAGCTGGTTGTTTCGACCAAGACTATACTGCTCAGTACAGATAAAACCCGACAAGGATATACTGCTTTTTAAGGAACAAAAAGCTGAACAGTATCACTTCAGTCCCCAGGAGATTAAAACTCCTCTTTGCAACACTTTTATTCAGAACGGCTGGAATGTACGTTTTGATCTGTTTTAGAATGAACAATCGAACAACTCTGAACGGGATCTATAAAAAAAATGCTGATTCCTGCCAACGATCATAATTATCCTCCGCAGCATAAACCTGTTTACTCATCTGTTATTTTATACACAGCGTCACCACGGCCGGGAAACGAGTGATTATACACGCCTACATACAGTGCACCGTCATGTCGGGTTAAAAAATAGGGAACCAGACCGCTTGGCAGAAAATTGGCCAGGTCTTCCCACACACCTTTTTCAAAATCTTCCCAGGTCGAAAAACGAATAAATTTATTCTGGTCATAATCACACGGAGTCGTTTTACAGGAATCCGCAAAAAAATATGAGGTCAGGTACCAGAATCCCTTGTAATATTCCAGGTCATTATTCACCAAACCCGATTCCTGCCAATCACCGGATGCTGTATTCTTTTTTTTGCCAGGCGATTTATACACTGTATATTTTTTTGCTAAAAAATCATTGATTTTAACTATTTGACCACTTGATGAGCCCACGACATAAAGATGTCCATTAATAATTGAAAGTGCTCTTGAATAGACAAGGATCGAGGAGAGGTCCAAGACTTCCTCCTTTTTGCCGATCCGTTTAAAACGAAAAACCTGAACAGGATTTGGATTAAGGACATAAACCCATCCTGTCTGGTCATCAACAACAACATCGTGAGGACGTTTCAAGGGGATTCCTGCCAGTTGCGTGACAGAAGAAAGAGATGATTTATCTAGAAGATCTGGACCGTAGACTAATCTATTATTATCCGTATCGACAAGATAATAGAGTTTATCCAGCTGGTTAAAGGCAAGAGAATGTGGCTGATTAAGGGGTAATTCCGCACTTACAAATCCTTTCTTGTTCTCATCCTTATAAAAAATCTGACTATCTTTTAGAGAAACAACCCACTCTGTTTGATTGATAAAAAAGATGCCGGTGCACCAACGGAAAAGTGAACGATTCCCCTCA
>JALXCX010000432.1 GCA_026990725.1 Desulfobulbaceae bacterium | reverse complement strand
AGGAGCCCAACGAATGGCAAATGGAGACATCGACCATCCCATTATCATCAGTAACAACAATGTCCCGGGGGAAATAGCAGCATTGTCTCAATCTCTCAACAACATGGCCGCACAACTCAATGGCCGTATCAAACAAATCAGTCAGCAGCGAAATGAACTGGAAGCGGTCTTTGGCAGCATGACAGACGGGCTGCTCGCTATCAATCATGACCAAACTATTATCCGCATAAACCGGGCTGCGGCAGCACTCTTTCAAATAGACAGTACAACTGCTCAGGGAGTGGCTTTTGCAGGTTTTATAAGAAGTAGAGTGTTGCAGGACTTTCTGGTTAAAGCAATAGATACAGATGACAGTCTAAGTAAAAATCTGACACTCATGGAAAATGGTCACGAGATTTCTCTTTACTGTCACACACATCCACTTTTTGATGGCGAAAACAGACGCATCGGCATTCTGGTGGTTTTGAATGACCTCACACGAATCAATCAGCTGGAAAACATCAGGCAGGATTTTGTTGCCAATGTATCACACGAATTAAAAACCCCGATTACTGCCATTCGCGGCTACGTGGAAACACTCCTCGACGGCGCCATGGAGAACAGGGAAGAAGCTATAAAATTTCTGGAAATTATCCACAGGCAGGGGATCAGACTCGACGCCATTGTCGACGATCTGCTGACTCTTGCCCATATAGAAGATAAAACAGAAAAAAATACTTTTGAGCTGCGAAGGGAAAAAATATGTCCCATTCTTGAAACAGCAGTACAAACCTGTCTTGTCGGGGCAACGCTGAAAAAAATTGAGATAAAAATGGCCTGTGATCCCGAGATGACAGGAACGGTAAACCGCCCCATGCTTGAGCAGGCAATCATTAATCTGCTCACCAATGCTGTTTCCTACAGCCCGGAAAAATCAATCATCAAGGTAACTGCAGAACGTCGGAAAGACGAGACAGGACGTGATATCATAAAGATCAACGTTCAGGATCAGGGGCCGGGAATCAGCCACGAACATCAACAAAGAATCTTTGAACGATTCTACCGCTGCGATAAGGCAAGAAGCCGCGAACACGGCGGCACCGGCCTCGGGCTTTCCATCGTCAAACATATTGCAGATAATCATAACGGCAAAGTAGAACTCACAAGCCGGATCGGCCAAGGCTCCACATTTACATTTTCCCTACCGGCTGAAAACGTCAAAGAGATGGAACAGATTAAGAGCCAATAAAGCTGCACCCCAGGGATCTGTTGCCATGAGGTGTCTTTTTTTGTCACTGTTAGGAAAGCAGTCGTTTCGGGGCCAGTACAAAAAACTGTCAGGGGCAAAAGATGTCATAGATGTCCCCGAAATTGTCCTAGACGCAAATGATATCGCAGTTAACTGTTGAGACGCTACTTTCTTTGCTGGTCTGATCATCCGGGGATAACTTGTTTGTATTGATTCTATAGATTCTCTTCAAGAAGGTATCACATTTTTACGAATCGAGATATTTCTTGCCCCATTGACTCATTGCCTCAAGTACCGGCTCCAGGGAGCGCCCTTCACGCGTCAGCGAATATTCTACTTTGGGTGGTACTTCTGCATATACTTTTCTATTGACCAAGCTGTCTTTTTCCATCTGTCGCAACTGCTGGGTGAGCATCTTCTGGCTGATGCCGTTTATACCCCGGCTCAGTTCACCAAAACGTTTGGTGTCATCAAGCAGTTCCCGGAGAATCAGAACTTTCCATTTGTTCCCGATCAGCTGTAATGTCACTTCAACCGGGCAATTATTCTCTGTAATTATTTTCATTCCCTCTGGTGCCTTATAAGTTGTTTTCGTATTTTTAAGAAAGAATTTGGTGAATGTATTTATCCATCCCCTTGTGGGTGCCAGATCTCTTTACTTACCTTTTGGTTAGTATGGTGTAAAAAGGTGCCTTCTTGCGCAATGATTGTTTCGGCATTAAGTTAATGTAACAGTAATTAATAATTAAGTGCAAATCCAATCCTGGAAGAATCAAAAACGTCGGAGTTATCATGGGCAAGATAGTTATTGTTTATCACAGTGGATTCGGACATACAAAGTTACAGGCTGAAGCAGTACACAGAGGTGCTGCCGATGTTGAGGGAACAGAGGCAGTTCTCTTAACCACTGAAGAGGCTATTGAAAGAATGGATGAACTTGACAATGCGGATGGTATTATTTTTGGCTGTCCCACCTACATGGGAAATATTTCCGCCGGGATGAAACAGTTTTTGGAAGAAGCTGTAAAAAAATGGTTTACTCAGTCATGGAAAGACAAAATAGCCGGAGCATTCACTAACTCCAGCTCTTTTTCAGGGGATAAGCTCAACACCCTGTTTGGACTGGTGGTTAACGCCATGCAGCACGGAATGATCTTTGTGGGTACTGCCATGTTTCCATCTGCAAATGATCCGGATGCGATGAATAGTGTTGAAGGGCCCGGCCCAGAGGCTCACAATCGAGTGGGCTCTTTCATCGGCCCCATGGCAGCAAGCTTTCAGGTAGATCCACCGACAGCGCCGTCTCAAGGAGACATAGAGACCGCAGAAGCATACGGGCAACGGGTAGCCAGCATAGCCTTACAGTTTTCCCGTGGCCGAAGCTGATAAAAGGATTTTCGGGGACTCCTGTCCCCGAAAATTGTTGGATTGAAGAGAAGAACCTGCTCAATGATCCCTTCTGAAGTTTTGATGGCTACCGTGGTAATGTCAGTTACGGTACAAAGAAATTTGTGATGAAATCAGCCTATTCGCTGTCTGCCCCGGTAGCAGGATATTCCTCAAAGAGATAAGGACCGTCTATCTCACGAACATAAACGGTGTGCGTAACCAGATCATTTTGTGGTGTCCAGTAATGCAGCTGGTAGCCTGGATCCTCAAGGAGAAACTCAGACTCCCGTTTTAGAGTGAGATCCAGCACCAGCTCCATACCTGTGCTCGGTGCGGTGCTGATAACCGTACCGTGCCATCTGACGTTGGCCTGGAGATGGATGTGACCGCAAATTATTCGCTCAATGTTCGTATACTTATCAATAACAGACGCAAACCTGTCTACACCTTCAAATCCGTCTTCATCGGTCTCTAGAACGCCACATTTTACCGGAGGATGATGCATGAAAATGGCAGTGGGTTTTTCTGGGTTTTGAGCGAGTTGCGCATTGAGCCAGGCTTCACGTTTTGCGCATATCTCGCCGCC
>JALXCX010000431.1 GCA_026990725.1 Desulfobulbaceae bacterium | reverse complement strand
ACCTGGGACGGCATTACCCAAAAAATGATTCGCAGACATCCCCATGTCTTTGCTGGTCAACAGGTTAGTAGTGAAGAAGAGCTCAACGCACAATGGAAGAAAATAAAACAAGAAGAAAAAACTAAATAACGTTCCAGGAAGCAGACAGACGGAATGTCAAGCATCCTTAACGCTTCAAGGGACTGGTATGAAATCCACGATACACAAATAATTTATGATAAAAAGATGCTGCCAACCAGCCAGTGTGAATATATTGTGGCCCAATTGGCAAAAAATCTGTTTTTTATTGACACTCTTCTCTACACACTGTTATATAAAAGATTCATCAAATTAACCTTCTCGCTCTCCCCAACGGATTGTAGCGAGGGCCTTTATGACCAAGAGGAGGAATCATGCGTCATTACGAAACCACGTACATTCTGCGCCCAAACCTGGGCGAAGACCAGTTTAAAGAGATCATTGATCGTACCAATGCCATTGTCACCGATGATGATGGAACCATTGTCGATGTTGATCAGATAGGAATCAGAAAACTGGCCTATGAAATCAAAAAAGAATCTCAGGGCTACTATGTGTACATGAATTATGCTGCACATGGCAGGACCATCAAGGAACTCGAGCGTATTTTTCGTATCGATGACCGCCTGCTCAGATACCTGACTATCAAACTTGCTGATGCCATTGACGACAGCGGCATCAATGCGGTCAAAGAGGAAATTGCTGCAAAAGCGGCAGCCGCCGAGGCAACTGACAGCGAAGATCCGGAAAAGGCTGAAGAGTCTACTGGAAAAGAAGAAACAAAAGAAAAAGAATCCGACGAATAACAGACCGAATCGGAATTACTTTATTATATAAGGATTTATCATGGCACCACGAAAAAAAATTTTTTCACGACGTAAAGTATGCCGGTTCTGCGCAGACAAAGAACTGGTACTCGATTACAAAGATGTAAAAACACTTCGTAATTTTGTCACAGAACGTGGCAAAATTATCCCTAAACGTATTTACGGAACCTGTGCGAGTCATCAACGTCAGGTGACAGAGGCTATCAAACGTGCCCGTCATCTTGCCTTGATTCCATACACAGGGTCTTCGCAATATTAATCCTGGAGAATCCAGATAAATAATGACCTGGCCAGAAGGAGGTCAAAGGCAGAACGCTTCATTTTTATCGATGCCGGTTTTGCTGATTACAGCGTCATTCTTTTTGCCGGTTGCCGCACCTTCCCTCCTTGGCTGGATGAATGGATTTCTGGCCGTTCCTGTTCTTTTATTGCTTGTCCTGTCAGAAGACAAAAAACTTGCTTACAGGCAGGTAGGAAACGGCTTATTTCTGGCAGCGGGAGGAGCACTGCTTCTCAAACAGGTTGTTCTGTTATTTTTTGGTCTGACGTTATTGCCTCTTGCGTATAGTTTATACCAGAGTTTTCAACAAAAAGAGGAACCTTTTGTTGCCGGAGGCAAGGGCGTTATCGTACTTGGGTTCAGCTGGCTTATTTTCTGGGGGATTTCCGGAACAATAGCAGGCATTAACCCCTATACGAGCCTAGTTAGTTCGCTGGACGAATCCTTTGCCAGGGTTCTTGAAATATACAGAAGTAATGCAGATTTACCCCCGGATGTTTTACTTGGGTTGGAACAAGTCGTTCAAGAGGTAAGAAAACTTGTTCCCAGGGTACTCCCCGGTTTACTGGCAGGTTCTGTGATTATCACTGTCTGGCTGAATATGGTTGTCAGCTACAAACTGTTACGCCGGCTCAAACCAACAGAGATAATCTGGCCGGAATACAGTCAATGGCAGTTGCCGGATAAATTAGTCTGGCTGCCAATAATTGCGGTTATTCTTTCGCTTGCAGGCGGAGAACAGGTAAAAAACGCAGGATATATACTTGGCATTGTTTCGACAATAATTTATTTATTCCAAGGGGTATCAATATTTATTTACTTACTGGATAAATGGAAGGTTCCAAACTTATTGCGTTATGTTATTTATGGAATTTTTGCAGTTCAAGGATACGGCATCCTGATGCTTTCAGTCATTGGACTTGCAGACACTTGGTTTGATATAAGAAAATTAAACCAGACTGAACAAATAAACAACTCACAAAACAAAGAGTGAGTTTCTCTACAGGTGAGGAGAGAGGATAATGGAAATTATACTGAAAAAAACTATTGATACCTTGGGGCTCGAAGGTGAAATTGTTAATGTTAAGCCCGGGTATGCGCGCAACTACCTTATTCCCAAACAATTTGCGGATATGGTTACCAAGGCCAACCTGGCCAGGCTCGAAAAAGAGCAGCAGGCCATAGCCAAACGACTTGAAGAAGAAAAAAATGGTGCTAATGCACTTGCGGCTCAGCTTGAAGATAAAGTCGTTACCATTGCCCGTAAAGTGGGTGAAGAAGAACGTCTTTTTGGTTCAGTAAATACCGCTGACATAGCAGAGCAGCTTGCTGAGCTCGGGGTCAAAATTGACCGGAGATCCATTCTCCTTTCTGAGCCTATAAAAAATATTGGCGAGACGAAAGTCGCTGTCAAGGTTGGCTACCAGATGACTACAGAGCTAACAGTTCAAGTTGTTCCGGAAACAGCTGACGAAGAAGAATAAATTTTCGTTCTGCATTCTTTTAGTTTGTTACCAGCGGATCTGTAGCTGTCTTCTGACAGAACAGATCCGCTGTTGTTTTGCACCACGTGTTTTCTTGATTGAAGCTGAGAATATATTCTGCTGAAATTATAACCACATCACTGCGTACCGCATACTATGCCTAATCAGCCCCCTGCACCTACTTTGATGTCGAGTGCCAAAATGGTACCTCCTCAAAACGTGGAAGCAGAACAGGCTGTTCTCGGCACCATCCTCATTCAGGACCAGTCTCTGGTCAGAATAGTTGAAATCATTTCTGCAGATGACTTTTATCGTGACAGCCATAAGGTTATTTACGAGGCCATGGTTTCTCTATTTGAAAAAAGAGAACCTCATGATCTTATAACAGTCAACAGCCTGCTCAGTGACCAGAACAAACTAGACCGAGTCGGTGGTGCCGCCTATTTAGCTTCACTGACAGATGTTATTCCGTTTACAGGAACACTTGTTCATCACGCTCATATTATTCGTGAAAAATCCATCCTTCGTCGGTTAATTCAAACCAGTTCAGAAGTAGCATCGCGTTGCTATGAAGCCCAGGACGATATTGAAACCCTGGTTGACAAAGCAGAAAAAACGATTTTTGAAATTGCCCAGGCAAGAAAAAAACAAGGTTTTGAGGCAATGTCAAAAATTGTCCCAAAAGCTTTTGACCGAATCACCAAACTTTCTGAGCGCAAAGAACATATCACTGGTCTTGCAACCGGATATGCCGAACTCGACCGCATGACCGCCGGCCTTCAACCCTCTGATCTTATTATTCTTGCCGGCCGACCTTCCATGGGCAAGACTGCTCTGGCCATGAACATTGTTCAACATGTTGCAGCTTCCGACAAAATTCCTGTTGCTGTCTTCAGTCTGGAAATGTCCATGGAGCAACTGGCTCTTCGCATGCTTTGTTCCCTGGGACGTATTGATTCCCAACGAATCCGGACCGGTCGCCTGAGGGAAACTGACTGGCCAAATCTTACCAGGGCAACAGGCTACTTAAGTGAAGCGCCAATCTTCATTGATGATTCGGCCGGTGTTTCTGTTCTGGAGATGAGGGCCAAAGCAAGGCGCCTTACTTCAGAACATGATCTCGGACTCATTGTCGTGGATTACCTTCAGCTTATGCAGGGAAAACCTGGCATTGAAAACAGGGTCCAGGAAATAAGCGATATTTCCCGCTCACTGAAAGCCATGGCCAAAGAACTCGATGTGCCGGTTATTGCTCTGTCTCAGCTCAACCGTACTGTTGAGACCCGACCGAACAAACGTCCACAGCTTTCCGATTTACGGGAGTCAGGTGCTATTGAACAGGACGCAGACGTAATAATGTTTATTTACCGAGACGAGGTTTATAATAAAGCAGAAGACAACCCGGAACGTGGTCTGGCCGAAATCATTGTCGGTAAACAGCGAAACGGCCCCATCGGCACGATCAAACTAAGTTTTCTTGCTGATATAACAACCTTTGTGAGTTATACAAACCAGACACCTCCTGTGGAAATTGGAGAAGAGCACAAATAGGGAAAAACCTGACCTTAAGTACCAGGAAACGCATTGAGATATACACATGGAAAACAGCACACAACAACGCTATGACTTTAAAGCCATTGAAGGCAAATGGCAGCAACTCTGGCAACAAGAAAAAACCAACAAGGTAGACGAAGATCAGAACAAAAAGAAATATTACGTTCTGGAAATGTTCCCCTACCCTTCCGGGCGCATACACATGGGCCATGTCCGAAACTATTCAATTGGTGATGTCATTGCCAGGTATAAACGGATGCAGGGTTATAATGTTCTGCACCCCATGGGCTGGGATGCCTTTGGCCTTCCTGCTGAGAATGCCGCCCTGAAACGGGGAATCCATCCGGCAAGCTGGACATATGACAATATTGCCTATATGCGCGAGCAGCTCAAGGCCATGGGATTAAGCTATGACTGGGACCGCGAACTAGCTACCTGCCGGCCTGAGTATTATCGATGGGAACAGTTCATCTTTCTTAAACTTCTCGAACAAGGGCTCGTTTACAGGAAAGAGACAACTGTAAACTGGTGTGATGACTGCGCAACGGTTCTGGCCAGAGAGCAGGTAATTGATGGCTGTTGCTGGCGTTGTGATCAACAGGTTCTGCCCAAAACCATGTATGGCTGGTTTCTTAAAATAACAGATTATGCTGATGAGCTCCTGGATGGGCTTGACAAGTTAAGCGGCTGGCCCGAGAAAGTACGCACTATGCAGCGTAACTGGATCGGAAAGAGCCAAGGTCTGGCCTGCGATTTCAAGGTAGAAAACAGCAATGACTCTATAACCATTTTTACAACAAGACCAGACACTGTTTTCGGAGTTACTTTTATGTCGCTTGCTGTAGAGCATCCTCTGGTTGATACCCTGATCTCTGGAACTGGGCAGGAAGAGGAAGTTCGTTCATTTATCAAAGAGACCTTAATAGAAAAGCAACGCAACGCACTTGATGAGGACCAGGAGAAAAAAGGCGCGTTCACCGGAAAGTACTGTATTAATCCGTTCAACGGCGAGCGGATCCCTATCTATGTTGCTAATTTTGTCCTCATGGAATACGGCACAGGGGCTGTAATGGCGGTACCGGCGCATGACCAGCGTGATTTTGAATTTGCTGAAAAATATAAGCTGCCAGTCAAACCGGTTATTCAACCAGAGGGCACACCTCTTGCAGGCAGCACCATGGAAGTGGCATGGGAGGGTGATGGCACCCTGACGGATTCTGCTGATTTTACAGGGCTAAGTTCGGAGCAGGCGAAAAAAGCTATTATTTCCCATGCTCAGGAAAACAAATTTGGACAGCAACATATTACATACCGTTTGCGTGACTGGGGGATTTCCCGGCAAAGATACTGGGGTACACCGATTCCGGTTATTCACTGTGAAAAATGTGGCATCGTTGGAGTCCCTGAAGAACAACTCCCAGTCACTCTACCAGGAACAGGCTCATCCAAAGGGAGCCATACACCGCTCCACCAGCAGCCTGGCTTTTACAAGACAACCTGTCCCCAATGTGGTCAAAACGCCATTCGTGAAACAGACACCATGGATACTTTTGTTGAGTCGTCATGGTATTTTGCAAGGTACACAAGCCCACGCAAAACAGACGGTCCGCTGAGTAAGAAAGCTGCCAAATACTGGCTCTCTGTTGATCAATACATAGGCGGGGTTGAACACGCTATTCTGCATCTGCTGTATGCCCGTTTTTTCACAAAACTTCTTCGTGATCTTGGCTATCTGGACGTTGACGAACCTTTTCATAACCTACTCACCCAGGGCATGGTGATTAAAGACGGTTCAAAGATGTCTAAATCAAAAGGCAATGTTGTTGACCCCAATGACCTGATTAATCAATACGGTGCTGACACTGTCCGCCTGTTTTCCCTTTTTGCGGCACCTCCTGAACGGGACCTTGAGTGGAACGCTCAGGGAGTTGAAGGTGCCTCGCGCTTTTTGAACAGAGTGTACAGACTGGTCAACAGCAATCTGGATTGCTTTGCAGATAAAGATCAGGTTGCTCTTGATCAACTGGATCCCAAAAACAGACAACTTTACCGAAAGATCCATCAGACAATACAAAGAGTTACAACCAGCATTGAAACCAACTTTCATTTTAACACAGCAATTTCAGCGGTCATGGAGCTGGTAAACGATATCAGTGCCGCTGTAGGCAAAAAAGAGCCTGTAGAAAAAAGAGTTCTCTGTCAGTCCCTGGAAACAGTCCTTCTCCTTCTTTTTCCAATGACGCCGCATTTTTGTGAAGAACTGTGGCAAACGACTAACCATGGTACAACTCTTGCCACGGAGTCGTGGCCAACCTATGACCAGGATGCACTCAAAGAAGATGAGCTGACCATAGTTATCCAGGTAAACGGCAAGGTAAGAAATCGACTCCAGGTCAGCACTGACATTTCCGATGATGCCTTAAAAGAGTTGGCACTGGCCGATAATCGTGTCTCCAAATTTATGGATGGCAAGAAGCCTAAAAAAGTCATTGTGGTTAAACGTAAACTTGTTAATATTGTTGTTTGATTATGCAACTCATACGTAACTATTTGTAAAGGAGCAATATCGTGACCAAGATTTCCCTCAGACTGCTGGCCATTTTCAGCCTCATCTTCCTTCTTGGCGGCTGTGGTTATTATTTTCCGAATATTTATGATGGGCCTCAAAAAAATGTCTACATGCCAAATTGGAAAAATCGAACGGATAAGCTCGGTCTTGACAACCTTATGTACCAGTCCCTGTCAACTTGGTTTCAAAAATCGCAATCCATTCGGATTACTAAAGACAAAAAAAATGCAGACCTTATCCTGGCTGGCGAAATAACTTATATCGATATACCCAGCGTAGCCTGGGACGGAAGTGCGCGTGCAACCGGAACCAAGGTACAACTTGTTTTACGATATGTTTTGAAAGATTTACAAAACGATAAAATTCTTTGGGAAGTCCCCCGTGATAACTGGACCGAAGACGTGTCAACTATTAACGAATCGGCAGACACAGAAGATGAGGCCCTGAAAGTCATTGTTGATGAAGTTTCTGAAAAGATTTATCTTGGAACGTTGGATAAACTCCGCAAACAGAACAGACAAGAGAAACAATAATGTGAGCAGATATTGTTGTACAATACTATAATAGAAACAGCTTGAGTTTGGCCCCGTTCATTGAATTGAACGGGGCCAAACTATTTATAGCCAATCCCCCTGGCAGAGACCCGAAAAGAAAGGACTGAAAAATGAATACCAACAACTATAAAAAATTAATTGATTGCGCTGCAGGAAGAACTCCTGCTGACCTGATCTTAAAAAATGCTCAAATTATTCATGTTTATACGGGTGAAATTTCCCGTGGCGATGTCGCTCTTATTGGCAATAGAATTGCAGGTATTGGTGAAAACTATGATGGTGATAAAACCATAGACCTGCATGGCAAATACCTTGCCCCCGGGTTTATTGAAGGCCATATCCACATAGAAAGTTCCATGCTCGTTCCCTCCCAGTTTGCCGCTGCTGTTATTCCACATGGCACAACCACTGTTATCTGCGACCCCCATGAGATAGGTAATGTTTGCGGTCTAACAGGGATTGAATTCATGCTCGAGGACAACTCGCCTCTCTCTATTTATGGAATGGCTCCGTCGTGTGTTCCTGCTACCCATCTGGAAACAAGCGGGGCAAACCTTTCCGCTGCAGAAATAGATGAAATTCTCAATCATCCGCGCATAATTGGTCTTGCAGAAATGATGAATTTTCCAGGCCTGATAGCGGCCCTGCCTGATGTCTGCGAAAAGACGCTTCTTGCCCGGAAGCGTAACATGATAATTGACGGTCATGCTCCCGGAGTCACAGGTAAGGATCTACAGGCGTACGTGGCGGCCGGTATCAGCTCTGACCATGAATGCACAACCCTTGCAGAAGCACTCGAAAAAATAACAGCCGGCATGTCTGTTTTTATACGTGAGGGGTCAACTGCCCATAATCTTGAAGAATTACTTCCTATCCTCCAATCACCGACAGCTCAACACTGTCTGCTGGTTACCGACGATCGGCATGCAGATGATTTAATTGATTCAGGCCACCTTGATCATATACTAAAGAAAGCCGTATCTCTTGGCGCAGACCCGATAACAGCCCTGCAGATGGTCACTATCAATCCGGCACGTCATTTTGGATTGCGTGGAAAAGGGGCCATTACCCCCGGGGCCTTTGCTGATCTTGTTGTACTTGAAGACCTGACATCGTTTGCGGTCTCAAGTGTCTATATAAAAGGGGAAAAAATCGCAGCTGAAGGATCGATGCTCAAAAAGATCCCTGCACCTTTACTGGACAAGATCAACCCTGTGATACAATCATCAATCAAAATATCACCTAAATCAATTGACCTGACAGTTACAGGATCAACAAATAGTATTCGTGTTATTGGCTGTGTCGAAGATCAGCTTGTAACAGAACTGCGTTATCTTGCCCCTAAAGTTGAAAAAAACTGTCTGGTCTCAGATATAGAACGTGATATTCTAAAAATAGCAGTGATCGAACGACATCATAATAAACAGGGTTTGAGCATTGGTTTTGTCCAGGGATTAGGAATTAAAAAAGGAGCTATCGCTTCAACGGTTGCCCATGATTCACATAATCTCGTTGTTGCCGGCAGCAGCGACAAAGCAATGCAGATGGCAATATCAAAAGTATATGAGATGCAGGGCGGGTTGGTTGTCGCTGGCGAGGACACCATTTATGAAGCACTGCCTCTACCAGTGGCAGGTCTAATGTCGACCGGGACAGCTGCTGAGGTGCGTCGGGCAATGATGCGACTACGCGCGGCTTTAAAAGAGATCAACACCGATGTTCCAAATCCTTTTATGCTCTTGAGTTTCCTTGCTCTTCCTGTAATTCCTGAACTAAAAATTACTGATAGAGGCCTGGTCGATGTTAAAAAATTTGAATTTGTACCTCTGCAGAATTAAAAAAAGTATAAAAAATAACTAAAATGATTAAAAACAACTTCATATAAATTTTTTTATGACGTATAGTTTATTGTGATTAAAACATTCTGGCATGCATAGGCAGGCCGGGGAACCATATCAACGTTTATGAGGTAACCTGATGAATTACGGTGTCGTCAGCCAGGAACAGCTTGAAAAGATAGATGAAATCTTAACAAAGAATCTTATCGACATAGGCACGGATTGTGTCATCATTATTGATATGGCAGGTAATATTATTACAGCCAAGGATAATGGTACGTCAAAATATGATGTCTATTCTTTTGCTGCTCTTGCTGCTGGAAATTTTGCAACTGTAGATGCCATGGCTAAGCTTGTGGGAGAGCAGGAGTTTTCACTTCTTTTCCATAAAGGAACAGATTGTAACATTCATTTTTCAAAAATTGATGATGAACTCCTGCTTATTACCATGTTTGGTAAAAACATTTCTCTTGGTTTTCTAAGACTCAATGTTGTCAAAACAATTGATCAGATACGAGAGCTCTGGGGTAAAAAATAACGCGCTCCACCTAAACAAATGTCATAATTTGACCCAAGTTTTGATAGCATCAGCAGGAGAGTGTCTTGAGTTTTATAAATTTACGAGAAAAAATTGTTCAGGTGAAAATTGTTTATTATGGCCCCGGAAGGGGCGGTAAGACTACAAACCTTGAATATATTAACAGAAGGTTTAACAAACAGATCCAGTCGGAAATGGTCAGTTTGAAAACCCATGGTGATCGTACCCTGTTTTTTGATTTTCTCCCTTTTGATATGGGAAAAATCAAAGGATACGAATTGAAAATCCAGCTCTATACTGTCCCTGGACAGGTAAAGTATAATGCCACCCGTAAACTTGTTCTGAAAGGCGTTGACGGAATCGTCTTTGTGGCAGATGCGCAGGAGGCGATGCGGGAAAAAAATATTCGCTCACTGAACCAGCTGCATGAAAATCTTAAAGAATACAAGGAATCCATATTTCGTATTCCACTGGTACTGCAATATAATAAAGTCGATCTTCGTAATCAGGGAATTCCGATTCTCCCTCCCACGGTTTTAGAAAAAGACCTGAACAGCCGACTGAAAGTGCCATCATTTGAAGCAAGTGCGTTAACAGGTTATAATGTTCCTGAAACACTTAAAAAAATAATTTCATCCACGGTCGTTTCAATCCAGAAAAAACTCCTCTAAAAAGGGATACTCTGAGCATTAACAGACCACTAGAACACCTCGGACAACGATATGGCGCAATCAATTGACGGAGTAGAAGATTTAACACGTTTTGCTGATGAATCCTTTGACACTGAAGAAGTTGATTTATTTGAATTTACAGGTGTAGATGATTCTCCCCTGACCCGACTCAAATCTATTATCCTTTCCCTTGACTGGGAAATCAGCGACGATATTCTCGAAGAACTGACAGAGGAGGTCGCTAATTTACGCAAGTTGTGGGAAGGGGACAAAATCGCCCAGGTTTATCTTCAGGGAATTGAAAAAGT
>JALXCX010000430.1 GCA_026990725.1 Desulfobulbaceae bacterium | reverse complement strand
GTTTTGAATCGTCAGGTTGTGGAAAACGGAATCAAACTGGCGCTGGCAGCAGATTTTGAGATCAACCGGACAAACCGGTTTGCCCGCAAGAATTATTTTTATCCTGACCTGCCCAAGGGGTACCAAATATCGCAGTTTGAGCTGCCCATTGCCGAACATGGCCACATCGAGATAGAGGTGGACGGTCAAACAAAAACCATCGGCATAACCCGTGCCCACATGGAAGAGGATGCCGGCAAACTTGTGCATGACGACCTTGAGCCGGTAAGCTATGTTGATTTAAACCGTACCGGCACGCCGCTGCTTGAAATCGTCAGCGAACCGGACCTGCGCTCACCGGAAGAGGCGGTCGCCTATCTTAAGAAATTGCACGCCATTGTCCGTTATCTGGATATAAGTGACGGCAATATGCAGGAAGGGAGTTTTCGTTGTGATGCGAACATTTCTTTACGCCCCAAAGGTCAGGAGGAGTTAGGCACACGTACGGAGCTCAAAAACATGAACTCTTTTAAAAACGTACAGCTCGCCCTGGAGTACGAAGAACGCAGGCAGCGTGACATTCTGCTTGACGGCGGCTCTGTGACCCAGGCAACCCTGCTCTGGAATCCTGATAAGGCACAGACCCAGTCCATGCGGGGCAAGGAGGAAGCCCACGATTATCGCTATTTTCCAGATCCTGACTTGGTGCCGGTGGTTATTGATCAGGAGTGGATTGACAGGGTGCGAAAGGAGCTGCCGGAATTACCGGACCAGCGTCGACAGCGCTTTATAGACGCATTTGGTCTGCCAGAATATGATGCAACTATCCTCACGGCCTCAAGAGAACTTGCCGATTATTTTGAGGCTGTTTGTGAGCAGTATAATAATCCAAAAAAAGTAAGTAATTTTATCGGCACCGAGTTGCTTCGGGAATATGGTCCTGAACGTATCGTGGACTGTCCTGTCAAATCGGCCCAGCTGGGCGCGTTGCTTAATATGGTGGAAGAGGGCACCATCTCCGGCAAGATTGCCAAGACCGTGTTCAGCGATATGCTCGCCACCGGCGATGACGCTGAGAGGATCGTCAAGGAGAAAGGGCTGGTCCAGATGAGCGATGAAGGCGAGTTGGTTGCCATGGTGCGTGAAATAATAGAGGCCAATCCAGAACAGGCTCAACAGTATCGGGATGGAAAAACCAAGGTTATAGGTTTTTTCGTTGGCCAGCTTATGCAGAAAACCAGGGGCAAAGCCAATCCTCAGATGGCCAATAAACTGTTCAGCCAGGAGTTGTAATTGGTTGTTTAATGCAGAGTCGTGGATAAAAAAACGTGGCAGAAAAAGGGAGTCGGGCACAGGCAGCGATTGCGGGATAAATTCCTTGAGCTTGGCATTGAATCTCTGTCTGACCTTGAAATCATTGAACTTCTTCTCACCTTTGGCACGCCCCGTTCCGACTGCAAGGAATCTGCCCGGGCAGCCCTGCAGGAATTTGGCAGCCTGCCCGCAGTTCTTGACGCCCATTCCGGGCAATTACAGAAAATAAAGGGTATAGGACCCAAAAATATTTTTGCCCTCCAGTTTATTCAGGGCGCGGCCCGCCGGTATCTTCGTCAGCGCATTCGGGGCAGAACGTATGTCTCCTCCTCCCGTGACGTGGCAGATTATCTCGTTCATGCCATGCGCAGTCTGCAACATGAAGTGTTCATGGTGGTTTACCTGGACGCAACCCACGCCGTCATTGATTCCGAAATTGTCTCAGAGGGGACAGTCACCGTGAACACTGTCTATCCCCGGGAAGTCGTTAAAGCAGCTCTTGCCTGTAACGCGAGCGGACTTGTGATTGCCCACAATCATCCCTCGGGCAGTTTGCAACCCTCTCCCCAGGATGAGCAGCTCACCCGCACCCTGCTCCTTATCTGTTCTTTCATGCATATTACCCTGCTCGATCATCTCATTATCGGGGAGGGCGACAAACCCTACAGTTTTGCCGATCATGGCCTGATGGCCTCTTTGCGTGATGAATGTGCCGGGCTTCGGGCAAGCCTTGGCTGACCGGCATGACCGTTTCTCTTGTCCGGAAATCCCATCAGCCACCATTGCCTGCATCTGAGCTGTTGTATCAGTCTGAAGCCTGTGGCGTGTATGTGCATGTCCCGTTTTGCCTGAAGAAATGTGCCTACTGCAGTTTTTATTCTGTGGCCGGTCAGAGGCAATGGATTAAGCGGTATATTGCGGCAATGGAGTTGTTGCTCGGGCAGGAGGCCGGGCCGGATTGTCTGCCGGAGCTGGATGTCAGGACAATATTTTTTGGTGGCGGTACGCCGTCGGTTGTACCGGCAGAACAACTGGTCTCGCTTCTTCATCGTATTCTAACCCGGTTCGGGGCCCTGGCTGATGAGGTAGAGATTTCTGTTGAGGTCAACCCGGCGACCATTGATTTTGCCGGGCTTGTCTGTTTACGCCAGGGTAGTTTTAACCGGCTTTCCATTGGAGTGCAATCCCTGGCAGACCACGAGCTTGTGCGCCTTGGTCGTGCGCATACAGCACAGGATGCCCTGGAGACGTTCGCACTTGCCAGAAAGGCAGGATTTGATAACCTGAGTCTTGATTTAATGTATGGCCTGCCGGGCCAGAATCGTATCAGCTGGCAGCAGACACTGGAGAAAGCCCTTGCCCTTAAGCCGGATCATGTATCTCTATATGAACTGACTGTTGAGACCCAAACAGAATTTTTTGCAGATAAACAGGCAGGAAGGCTGGAGCTTCCGGAAGAGGATGAAATTCTGGCGTTTATGGAAGACACCCGGAGCGTGCTTAATCAATCGGCTCTTTGCCGCTATGAAATTTCAAATTTTGCCCTGCCCGGCCATGCCTGTCGTCATAATGTGAATTACTGGCATAATGGCTCATATCTTGGATATGGACCCGGAGCTGTTTCCTGTTTATCCGGCACCCGGACGACCACGCCTGCCGATCTTGAGCTGTTTTGTTCGCGGGTTCTTTCCGGAAAAACCATTGTTACTGATCAGGAAACACTGACCCGTACTGCGCGGTTCAGAGAAACCGTTATTCTCGGGCTTCGTATGTTACAGGGGGTGTCACTGAGCGCTCTGGAGGACCGTTTCGGCCTGGAGCCGGTGTCCTATTATGGAGCAACGCTACAACGGCTTATCGACCATCAGCTGGTCGAAATATCTCAGGGGAATCTTCGTCTTACCGGGCAGGGGCTCTTACTGGCCAATGTTGTTATGAGTGA
>JALXCX010000429.1 GCA_026990725.1 Desulfobulbaceae bacterium | reverse complement strand
CCCCACAGGTGATCCCGGCAACACCTGTACCATCAAATGGTCAATCAACCACCAAGCCGGAAAAAAAATAATGACCTATTTACCAATACAAAACCTCGAGAACAGGGCATCGAGCACATCGTCAGGGGTGGTTAACCCGACGATATCACCCAGGTAATCAAGGGCTGCCTGTAAATCCACGGCAAGCAAATCAGCAGGTGCACCCGTTTCCAGGGTTTGCCGCAACTGTCTGCAGGCAGCAAGACTTTTCTCCAGTATCAATGTATGCCTGAGATTAGGCGCGCAGGATATCTGCTCGGAAACCTCACCTTCTTCCCCCAAAATATTTTTATAGAGCGCCTCAAGCAGTTCCTCCAGGCCTTCGCCTCTGCTGGCGCAGATTTCCACCTGGACATCTTCTGAAAACTCCTTGTTTATAGCTGCTCTGGCTCCATCATCAGCGATATCGGTTTTATTGAGAACGATAATTCGCTTTTTCTCTCCTAAAGAGCGGTACAACTCCCGATCGACAACACTTAACTCCGCAGACAGATCCAGAACAAAAAGGACAAGATCAGCCTCCTGCAGCTTACGTCGGGCGCGTTCAATGCCAAGCTCTTCAACAACATCGTCATGGGAGCGGATACCTGCCGTATCAACGAGTTGAACAGGTAGGCCACGGACAGAAATCAACTCCTCAATGGTATCACGGGTCGTTCCAGGAATTTCGGTAACAAGGGCACGCTCATCACGAAGAAGACCGTTAAGCAGACTGGATTTCCCCACATTCGGCCGCCCGGTAATAACAACTTTTACACCTTCGCGGAGCACTCTTCCCCGGTCTGCGCAGCTCACAAGCTGCTCAAGGGGATGTTCAATTTTTTCCTGAAGCTGTGCCAGCATATTTGTTACATCAATTATTTCCACATCGTCATCGGGAAAATCGATGGCGACTTCAACAAGAGCCAACAGATCAACCAACGCATCACGAATTGATGCCACCTGCTCGTATAATGCCCCCTGCAGCTGATCCACGGCAAGACGTACGCCGCCGTCAGTCCGGGCCTGTAATAAATCAATGACAGCCTCGGCCCGGGTCAGGTCTATGCGGCCAGCCAGAAATGCCCGCTTGGTAAACTCTCCGGCATCTGCGGGGCGTGCACCTGCAGCAAGGACCTCTGCCAGAATAGCCTGCAAGACCAGATGACTGCCATGACTATGCAGCTCAACAACATCCTCACGGGTATACGTATGAGGGGCCTGCATGTACACGGCAAGCACCTCATCAACAACCTGTCCCTGGCGGTCTGAAATGGTACCGTAATATAACTTATGGCTTTCAAAGGTGGAATGAGACTTGAAGGGAATAAACAGTCTGCGCAGAAATGCTGCAGATTCGGGACCGCTGATGCGAATAATACCAATGCCGCCTGTGCCGGGTGCAGTGGCAATAGCGGCTATGGTATCACTGGTTGCCGGACGAGCGGCCACTCTGACGCCCCTTGCCCTTCCGGGAACCGGATTTATTCTTTTTACCGGGTTTATAAATAAGCACTTTTTTAAACAAACCTTCTCCGACTGAACGACTTCGAATACCTTTGTCACCCTGGAGTATCATATGAACAACACGTCTCTCGGAAGGATTCAAGGCGGAAATTGCCTGCGTTTTACCGTCCTCTTTTACCTGTTTTGCCAGTTCAAGGGCACGTTCTTTCAGTTCCTCAGCCCTGCGCTCACGATAATTACCCACATCAAGAGATATCATCATGCGCTCAGGAAGGCGCCTTGACATCATCTTGCGAAGCAAATATTGTAAACTGTCCAGCGTTCGGCCATCATTGCCCACAAGGTCTTCATCGTGCGCACCACTTATCTGACATTTCAACGTGTAGTCTGAAAGCTCAACTTTAATATCAGAGGGAAAACCCATTTTCTCCACAAGCTGGCTTATATCAGCCTGTACTGAGGCTATAACCTCATCCGAGGGAAGTTCACGCTGGGCAGGCTCACTTGTTGACGATGTCTTCCCCTCGCTCCCTCCGGCCTGTGTTGATTCCTTCTTTTCAGCAGGGTTCTTCTTTTCCTGTTTTTCCTTTTTTTCGCTAACAGGTTTCTTCTTTGCTGTCGACTTGCCCCCGGATGCTTTTTTCTCAGGTTTTTTGCGAGCTACAGCCTGTTCTTCCGACTTCTCATCTTTCTCCGCAGCATCCACCACGTTCACAGACTGTGCGTCCTTGCGGGTAACACGAATATGCGCCTTTTTCTTACAGAGGCCAAAGATTCCAGCAGAACCGGTTTCAATTACCTCGATTTCAAGATCACCCTGGGAAGCAGATAACTCCTTACAGGCTCTTGAAATCAGCTCAGGTACATCTTTACCGTAAAAATCCTTTCCTTTTGCCATAAAGTTTTTCCCTGTGAAATCTTTTTTATGCCTTACTGGTCTGGCTGGTCTGACGGTTGATAATCTGCTGCTGAAGAATTGAAAGAAGATTATTCACAAACCAGTACAAGACAAGACCGGAAGCAAAATTAATAAACATAAAGGTGAAAATAATCGGCAGAAACTGCATTATCTTTGCCTGGGTCGGGTCGGCTGTTGTTGGTGTCATTTTTTGCTGCAGATACATTGACACGCCCATCAATATGGTAAGAACCGGTATTCCATGGAGCACCGGAATGTCATAACCAATCATCAGACGGTCCGGGGCAGACAGGTCATTAATCCACAACATAAACGGTGCGTGGCGAAGTTCAATAGCCGCCATAAGTACCCGGTAAAGAGCAAAGAAGAAAGGTATCTGCAGCACCATGGGCAGGCAACCACCCACGGGATTAACCTTATACGTTTTGTACATGGCCATTACTTCCTGATTCATCCTGGCCGGGTCATCTTTATACTTTTCCTTGAGCTTGGCCATTTTAGGCTGCAGTTTCTGCATATTCTTCATTGACTTCATACCTTTTTGGGTAATCGGCCAGAAGACGCCCTTGATCAGGCAGGTCAGAATAATAATTGCTACACCGTAATTGCCAATATAACCGTATAAGAAATTAAGAAGAAAGAGCATGGGTTTGGCCAGCAGATCGAACCAGCCAAAGTGAACGGCTTTTTCGAGTTCAAACCCGGTTGATTTAAGAACAGATAGTTTCTTGGGTCCCAGGTAGGTGTCATATATGAAATCTTTTGATTCGCCAGGAGCGACAGTATAGACACCGTCACTGACAACCGACCGTACGACGGGGCCAGCCACAGACATGGTTACCAT
>JALXCX010000428.1 GCA_026990725.1 Desulfobulbaceae bacterium | reverse complement strand
GGAAGCCCCGGTGTAGCTGGCAAATGCCTGCTCAAACTCCCGAACCTTGTACACTCCTTTGCGCTGTTCACCAAATTCATAACGAAAAAGGACGCCCGTATCAAAAACTTCAAGTACCTGTTGTTTCTCTTCTTCGCCAAAAACTTCAAAGCCAGGCATAACTCACCTCAGATATTAATCTTTTTCTTGATTCCATTCTTTTCATCACAAAGCACTATAGCAGGAGCAAAACCTTCAAGCTCGCTGGCATCATAGCTGGCATAAGTGACTATTATGATAAGATCTCCAATATGTCCTTTCCGGGCGGCGGCACCGTTCAAGCCAATAACACCAGACCCTGCCGCGCCTTCAATGGCATACGTATCAAACCTTTCGCCGTTGTTAATATTATAGACTTTGACCTGTTCAAAGGGAACTATACCTGCTTCCTTCATTAAATTCTGGTCAATGGTCAGGCTGCCATCATAGTTGAGATCTGCTTCGGTAATGGTTGCCCGGTGAATTTTTGATTTGAGCATTATTCGCTGCATACAATTCTTCCTGCAAAACTAAACCTGATTATCCTCGGGGGACATCAGGTAACTGTTATCAATCAACCTGACCTTGCCGCCGATTTTAACAGCCAGAGCCAAAACTGTTGCTTCATCAATTCGGGCAACAGGCGTGAGCGTTTGGTCATTGAAAAAACTGATATAATCGACACTGGTCTCGGGGTATGAATCTATCAACATTCTGACAGATGCGGCAAGAGCATCCACATCTCGTTCACCTGCAACGACACTTCGCCGGGCAAGAATTATCGATTTAGAAAGGCTCAATGCGGACTCACGTAACTCATCACTCAGGTAGGCATTGCGGGAACTCATTGCCAATCCATCATCCTCACGCACAATGGGATGGCCAATAATTTTCACCCCTACATTCAGGTCAAGACACATTTGACGAATAACCACAAGCTGCTGAAAATCCTTTCGGCCAAAAACAGCTTCGTCAGGAAGGACAATGTTGAATAATTTAGTGACGATCGTGGTTACGCCGGTGAAATGTCCAGGCCGGTCTGCGCCACAAAGAAACTCAGTAAGCCCTTGAACAGAGACCGTCGTTCGGGCACCTTCCGGATACATTGATTCCGTATCCGGGACGAACAACACATCCACACCTGCCTGCCCGGCAAGTTGACTGTCCCGGTCAAAATCTCTGGGATAATTTGACAGATCTTCCCCGGGGCCAAACTGGGTAGGATTGACAAAAAGGCTGACCACGACCTTATCGTTTCGCTGGCCGGCCATTCGCATCAAAGAGACATGGCCTTCATGGAAAAAACCCATGGTGGGAACGAACCCGATTGAAACTCCGGATCTGCTCTGTTCTCTTGACCATGCCGTCATTGCAGCAGGATCACGAATAATTTTCATCACTGCAGACGATTCAGACTGGCCTGCACCATTTTTTTAACAGGGTCGGTGCGCCCAGCAACGGGGTCATCACTGGCGGCCAGCAGAAGAAACTGTTCATACATCCCCCTGGCCTCATCTTTCTTACCCTGAGCCTCGTAAACCCTGCCCAGACTGTTCAACGCTTCTTTATCAAAGCCCTTGAATGACTGTAATTCCTTATAAACTTCCACAGCCTTATCCAACTGTTTCACCTGCTCATAAAGACCGCCAATGTTCATCAGAACCAGAGGTTTGAGCATATCGTCTTCCTTAAGCGTCCCGTTTATTTCAACAAGTTTGCTTATCGCATCTGCAAGTTTTCCATCAGCTTGCTCAATACGGGCGAGTTCCACCCTGCTCCAAAGCGCTGAGGGAGTCGAGCTATATTTGTTTGTAACTGTCTGAAGAGCCGAAACTTTTGCCTCGCCATCAAGAAGCATTGATTGATCATACGCCTGAGCAGCCTTGTTAAACGTATAATTCCGGTAAGACTCATACAGAGAAGCCACTGTAACAACTGTTGCAACAACCCCAACAACAAGCCAAATAGTTCGCTGGTTTTTCCGCAGAAAGTCTGTCACTACCGGCGGAAGGTTTAATTCATCGAGAAAACCTGATGTTTCCACAGCAGCAGTTTCTTCAATATGTTTCAAATCAAAGGCACTATCTTGTTTAGCCATTTATGTCTCTTACTTTAGTATTCATGTTATTCTTGTTGCGTTTACAGGCCTGAATCATTAATTATACCTCTGAATCAGGAAAAAAGCATTAATCTTTTCCAGAGCTTCACGCCCTCTCCTCCCCATCTGACATAAATAAAAAACTTTAACAATTACAAAGAAATAAGAAACCCCAAAACTTTTTTTCATGAACGACCAAAACTTTTTTACCGTTTCTGGGCTCACGTCAGCTATCAAAAAAATACTGGAACAACGCTATCCGTTTATCAACGTGGCAGGTGAAATTACAAATCTCAGAAAACCGGCCTCAGGCCATTGTTATTTTACTCTCAAGGACAGTCAGGCTCAGATCAAAGCTGTCCTGTTTAAGATGCAGCACCGGTATCTCGAAAAACCTCCCAAAGAAGGTCAAATGGTTGTCTGCAAGGGCAGATTATCCGTGTATGAACCCCGGGGAGATTATCAGCTGATTGTTGATACCATGGATTTTCATGGATCAGGTGCCTTGCAACTGAGTTTTGAAAAACTCAAGACCAAGCTGGCTCAGGAAGGGCTCTTCGACCAGACCGAAAAAAAAGAAATCCCCCTTTTTCCCCGTCATATTACCCTGATCACATCTCCCACCGGAGCGGCTGTACATGATTTTATCAAAATAGCAGTCAAACGATTCCCTCAAATTCATATCAGCATTTTTCCAGTCCCGGTGCAGGGCGAGACAGCAGCAGAAAAAATACGCCAGGCCGTTCTTGACGTCAACGCCTTGCTTGACACTGACATAATTGTACTGACCAGAGGTGGCGGGTCCATTGAGGATTTATGGGCCTATAACGATGAACAACTGGCCAGAACCATAAAAAGCTCATCAATCCCTGTTGTCAGCGCTGTTGGGCATGAGATAGATTTCACCATTGCTGATTTTGCTGCTGACCTGAGGGCTCCAACGCCCAGTGGTGCCGCTGAAATGATTCTCCCGGACGGTTCAGGGATACAGAACCGGATAAATGAGCTGTCCCGGAGAAGCTGTCACGCCCTGCTGTCTCGTCTGGATAGTTACCAGGGTCAACTCTTACTTTATAATCAACAGCTGGCAAGTGCTGCCCATCCAATTGATTCGCTCCTGCTTCGACTGGATCACTTAAGCGGAAATCT
>JALXCX010000427.1 GCA_026990725.1 Desulfobulbaceae bacterium | reverse complement strand
GGGTCCCACTTGGCACGCTTGGTCTCATTTTTAAGCCGTCCGATTTCAAGGGCGCAGTCAAGGCGTTCTTTAAGCAGCGCAAGAACGGTGTCGTCGATTTCGTCAATTCGCTGACGTACATCAAGAATGGAGTGCTTGTCATCCATTGTTTACTCTGGAGGTTGAAGTTTTACAAAATGCAGGCATTTTCTAGTAAAAAAAACATTATGATTTTTCTCATTGGGTGATATGCCTGATTGAAGTATGTTATTATAAAGTTTCATATGCTAAAGCATCTTACGGACGTTGCAAAGAAAAATTTGAAAAGGGTTGCGGATGTCCCTTTTTTTTATAGTATGTCTTTGTCGCAAGCTGTTGTCCTGGTTGGTTGAAGGAATAAAAGAATAAAAAGTACAGAAGTGGTTTCTATGAGTGATTTTGAAATAAACAAGACGTATGCCGAAATAAACGCCCGGATACAGGCCGGTGAAGCCGTCGTGGTCACGGCTGAGGAAATGGTTGATATTGTTAAAAAAGACGGTCCGGTTGAGGCGGCTCGCAGGGTTGATGTGGTCACCACGGGTACTTTTTCCACCATGTGTTCTTCTGGTGCTTTTTTAAATTTTGGCCAGACAAAACCTACCATTAAGGCCCAGAAGGTGTGGATTAATAAAGTTTCCGCCTACGGCGGTCTGGCTGCAATTGATGTCTACCTGGGAGCAACAGAGCCGGCAGAGGATGACCCGTTGAACAAGGTTTATCCAGGGGAATTCCGGTATGGAGGCGGGCATATCATAGAGGATCTTGTTGCCGGTAAAAAAGTTTTTCTGGAGGCAAAGGCCTATCCGACAGATTGTTATGCCAATACCAAGTGTAAAAAAGAACTGACGCTGGCAGATTTCGGGCACGCATTGCTCTGTAATCCCCGCAACGGTTATCAGAACTATAACTGTGCAGTGAATTTTTCTGACCGGACCGTCTATACATATATGGGAGCGCTTAAGCCCAAGTGTCGGAATGCCAACTACTGCAGCGCAGGCCAGTTGAGTCCGCTGTTAAACGATCCGCTTTACCGGACAATAGGTATTGGCACCAGAATTTTTCTTGGCGGCGGCCTTGGGTATGTCACATTTAACGGCAGTCAGCATAATTATAACGCGACCCGTGGCGAGAATGGAGTCCCGACACGACCTGCAGGAACCATGATGGTACAGGGTGATTTGAAACAGATGTCTTCAGAGTGGCTTCGTGGTGTAAGTATTCAGGGATATGGCTGTTCGCTGGCCGTCGGGCTGGGGGTTCCTATTCCAATTCTAAATGAAGAAATGGCACGGTTCACCGGGGTTGCTGATGACGAGATATTTACTCATGTCGTTGATTACGGTGATGATTATACCAACGGCATTACCCGTGATTACGGCAAGGTCAGTTATGCTGAGCTTAAATCCGGCCAGATAGAGGTGGCCGGGAAAAAGGTCGCCACCGCGCCGCTTTCCTCTGTGGTCAAGGCCCGAGAAATTGCCGAAATTCTTAAAAGTTGGATAATGGATAAAAAGTTTCATCTTGGTGAGCCCGTGGACCTTTTCCCGACAGCTGATTTTTCATTTAAGGGCAAAAAATAGATTTTTTCTTGGCTTTGCCATAGGCAAAATATTGGGACAGAAAGATCGCGTGGAACAATTCCACCGGATTTTATCGGGTTACGAGCGGGTCGGGATCGCTTTTTCCGGTGGTGTTGATTCTTCGTTTCTCCTTAAATCTGCTCTGGATGTTCTTGGCCTGGACCATGTGGTCGTAGTTCACGGGCGCTCCTGTCTGCAGACATCCGAAGAACAGCAACGTGCTGCAACCTGGCTCAGCCGACATGGGTATTGCCCTTCAATTGAGCAGTTATTTATAGATTTACAGCCCTTATCCTGGCAGGGATTTGCAGAGAATAAGCACAATCGTTGTTATCTGTGCAAAAGTCGCATGTATACCATTTTTTTACAAAAACTTGCGGATAAAGGGGTCTCCTTTTTGCTTGACGGGACCAATGCTGATGATCTGAAACAAGATCGTCCCGGATTACAGGCAATCCGGGAATTAGGGGTACAAACACCTCTGGCAGCTGCCGGCCTCTGTAAAGCACAAATCAGGAGGATGAGTAAAAAACTCAATCTTGATACAAGTGATCAGTCCTCGTCTTCCTGTCTTGCAACCCGGCTCCCATATGGTCTTATAATAACCGGAGAACATCTGGCTAAAATTGCTTTTTGGGAAGCCGGACTTGCCAGGTTTGGTTTTTTGGGATGCCGGGTCCGTATGGATATAAGATACGATAAAGGTGTGTATCTGCAGGTAATTAAAGAGGATGTCGAGCGGCTTGCAACTCCGGATATGCAGGTTGAAGTCAGACGGTTTTTTCAGTCATGTGGTATAGACCATGTGCACATTAATCCAAAAGGTCGATAAAGGAACAGTTTCTGTCCTCTTTTTCAGTAGTTGGGTATTGGCTGTAAGCCGCATCAATTATGGAGAAAAACAGTTTTTTTCTTTGACAAAGGGTTTATTCTTTATTTAAATCTTTCAAAGTGAGATCGAGAGAGAAATCAGGAAACGCCCCTGGTTCATAATCGGCAATGCCAAAAATGTAAGGGAGGGAAGAATGAACAAAAAGGAACTCGTGGAATCCATGGCCGGTGCGGCTGACATCAGTAAAGCTGCGGCAGAAAAAGCGCTTAATGGAATGTTGATGGCTGTAACCGAAACGTTGACCAGTGGTGATAAGGTTACTTTAGTCGGATTCGGAACATTTTCAGCGGTTAAACGTGCTGCTCGTAAGGCCAAAAACCCTCGTACCGGTGAAATGATCAAGATACCGGCCAAGACCGTTGCCAAGTTTAAGCCAGGGAGCAAACTTGCTGAAGCTGTAAAATAATTATTTGCGCTTCAGGTAAAGAACAGTTGGCAACAAATTGTCAGCTGTTTTTTTATTGGTCAGATTTACAAATGTTCGGGAAGTGGCTCAGTCTGGTAGAGCACAGCGTTCGGGACGCTGGGGTCGGAGGTTCGAATCCTCTCTTCCCGACCAGTTTTTAAAGGGAATTTTAGTAGGTTATACTGAAGTTCCCTTTTCTTTTTAATGGTTGAATAGGGTATATTTCGTAGTAAAAACCATCCCCCCTGGGTTGCCAGAGTTCACAGTCTACTTTCAGGTGCTCTTATGGTGTCAAAAACAATGACTTCCCAAGTTGAACCTCTTCTTTTGACGGAGCGAAAAGATAATTTAGTTTATCTTATTTTTA
>JALXCX010000426.1 GCA_026990725.1 Desulfobulbaceae bacterium | reverse complement strand
GTTCTTATCAGGACAAACGACTGAGACATTTTTTCACCACCCGAGACAACAACACGACCCTTTATTCGTAATGTGTCCATAACCTGATGACTTTCACTGTTTTTTCTTCACGAAGAACCTGATACACAAGCCTGTGCTGAATGGTAATTCTCCGGGAATATGCCCCTTCCAGGTCGCCAATCAACTTCTCATACGGTGGTGGATTCTGGAATGGATTTTCAGCAAGGACTTCAAGTAATACCTGCGCCTTGTTCTTTAATCCGGATCCGGCAAGCTTTTTTGCATCCTTCTGCGCCTGTTTGGTAAACACCAATTCCCAACTCACCAATCAAGCTCCTTTGCGCACTCGGTTAATTCTGTTGCAAGCCCTTCTTTAATTGATTCACGCATTCCCGGAATGGACACCAAAAAGAGCGTTTCGGATATGGCCTTCCAATCTTCCTCAGACACCAGAACAGCATTTGCCCTCTTACCTGTTATCACAATAGGTTGGTGCGATGCGGCAGTCTCATCAATCAGGCTATATAATTTTGCACGAGCCTCGGTTGCATTTAAAATAGTCATATTTTCACCTCCTAAACCAACCGTACGCTTTTACGGACGCAAAGTCAAGGTGTCCGGATTTACCCAACGCTGTCTTTTTCCGTAACAAAATCACGTAGGGGCGGCTTCAGCCGCCATATTACGACAGAAAAAGTGTCCACCCTCTTAATAGGCGAATAAATTCGCACCGTTGGCAGTATGTGCAAATTTTGCACATACTGCATTCTTATCAAGCTCACCTTCCTTGAAAATATTACTAATATGCTTGGTAACAACAGACCGTTCACGGCCAAATAGTTCCTGCATCTGTGCCTGAGTCAGCCAGACAGTCTCATCTTTAAGACACACGTCGACCGCCATCCGGCCATCATCGGCCTAGTAGACAATCAGTTCTCCCTGATTAGAAGGCATGTTCATTCTGCAATTATACCTGGCAACTTTTTCTTCCAGAATTGACCCCATGATTAAAATACATAGGGAGTCATACCGAGAAATACACTACGCAATAAAATAATATTTCTTAAAATGTTAACAACTAGCACAAAGGTTCTGCAAAGCATCACCCTCTAATGAAGCAAGTTCTTTTGGGACGAGCTCATCCAATGTATCTAGATTGTAGGTGCCGTCTGCTTGTACATGCAATGAGCGATGAACATTTGCCGAGGAATATTGCCCACATGGGCTTTTATGCTTCCACCAAATTACTTTCATAACTTCCATACTACCTTCGGGACGGGCCGACGAGACATCGTTGAGAAACAGAGTCTGGAGAGCTTTCTTGATTTTATCAGCATCAGCATCAGAAAAACCCGTTTTAGCTGCAAGTTGCGTATTGATAGCACCGTAAGTCACATAGATCCCTTTGTCGACCCGATGCTTCATGCCCATAGTATCCCCACCTTTTTTATCTGGAGGATTTTCGGTTTCAAGATTTACGCTCTTGGTAATTTGCAGGCTATCAGGTGTGATTGGTTCGACACTGAAGGCACTTTGAATAGTTACAGGTCCACGAATTCCAATTGACACCGCATCTACATCCTTCTTTTTATCCCCTTTGAACGCAAAAACCTGGCCGAATGCCCGCACATCAAACCATTCCCTGGGAGCTCTATCTCTTGGTTCCCAAGATTCTCTTTTTCCATCTTTAACTTCCTTTTTCCATCTACTCAAAGCAGCTTTAAATCGGTCATTGAGTGAGCGAAAGTCATCTCCGGGTGCCCGGTTATCGTCCGATTGGACAAAAATAGATTCTCCCATATCCTGTAGACGGTTTCTAATTTTGCGTTTGAGGCAAACGTCCGAAATTTCACCGTAACCATCGTAGGTTTGGCGGGGACGGTTGCCATTTAACGGGTCACCGTTAGGATTTGCTCGTCTTACGGAGATAATTACCGCAAAATCAATCTTGTTGCTGAGTGTTTTATTGTGCGACATTGTCAGCCTCCTGTTCATCGTGGTTGGTAGATTGTTTTTTCTTTTCAGCAGCGGCCTTGACAAGGCTTTCGATATAGGCGCGTTCATGGTAATAGCCAATCAGAAAAGAGCCATTCAGTGGTTCATCTTTTTCATAATCTCCAGGTAAAAAAGAATCCATAACTGACTGAATTTCATCAAAAGCAAAGCTGCTCTTTTCCTTTTGAATATATGGATTAAGACAACCGTGTATCGTGTGCCATGTCCTGTATGGACGTTGTGATAATGCCTGCATATACCGAATTGCGGCAGTGTTTTTCCGTGGATTACCCTGTTTATAGAGAACGTATTCCTCCAATTTGTCCGCTGCACCAAGCAGTCTACCGTAAAGATAGTCGCGATCCTTTCTTTCAAGTTCAATGCCCAATTTATATTCCCCCTTATTGCGTTGTAGAAAATCCTTGCGTACCAGCGCACACGCTGTTGCCACAATCTGTTCAAAACTACTGCGATCAAATTCTCCTCCCTTTGTAATTCCAAATGGATTGGAGGCACGGCGAATAGCCGCCACTACATAATCCTGCGGTAAAAATGCACCATCAAAAATACAGCGGAGCATACGTTCCCGGGCTGTTTTTTTTATCTTTGTGTAGCTCTTCTCATCCTTGCCGCTACGGGTCTTGCCGTAAACAGCCTCGATAATCCTGTCAACAGATGGTGCGCTGACATACGGAACATATTTATTATTTTCATTGTCCCAAAATCTCTGATGCCATTTGCAGGTGCTATGCCATACAGCGACTCGTTCAAGATATTCGTTTCTGTTCAATTCACGATAAAATGTTATAGACAATCGACCTGATTTATCGGTAACGGCATCCAGTGCAACTACTGCTGTTTTGACATGTTGTTTCAGTGCCTTACCGTGCCCAAACCCAACAAGAGACCTCCTCATCGCATCGGCATAATCAAATCCTGTCTCGGCGCGAAGGTCGATCTGGATATCGCTATCCGTTTTAACAGAGTTGTTTTGCAACATAGAGCAAATGCTTTTGTCTTCAATCGGTGGAGATAATAGTTTTTCCATAGAGCCTATTGCAAAGGACATGATTACCTGTTCGCCGCAGCCATACCCCCTATCATTGATGAGATATCGCAGAAATTGATGAGCTTTTTGGGAAGAGTTATAGCCTATAGATACGGCTTCAGAGGAATCGATGAATTTTCCTCGAAATGTGTAATTTGTTTTGTCATTTCCGGAAATAAGCTTTGCGTTTGCAGAAGCGCTGGAAATCTTTTTGGGGTGAAATGT
>JALXCX010000425.1 GCA_026990725.1 Desulfobulbaceae bacterium | reverse complement strand
TATTATTTCAACGTGAAGAAATATCAATATGGTGAGCTGAGGAAAGTGCAAACAAATCTGGCCGGGAAATGATTCTACCAAAACGGTAGACGCAACTACCCGTTGATTTTTGATAAGTCGGTACGACGTGAGATGAAAAGAAAATCTGAGAAGTTACTCTGCGGCCATTCTGAATCCCGGGCAGGCAGGCCGACCTGTTACATCAATTCCCTTTTGGCACATAATACTCAATATTTCTTCTTTGCTGAATATTGAATCCTGCTGTTTTGTAATATACACCAGACAGTCTTTACAAATATTAAATGAAAAAGCATTAAGCTCAGTCATCACTTCCCAGCACGGCTGTGAAGCCAAATATGCCGGACATTTTTCTGCCTGCTCTGGAGCACATTTTGTGATTTCCCAGCATGGCCAATCTGATCGTAATGACATCAGATTCCTCCTTAATTTCCGTGACCAAAATTAAAAAACATAAAAAATAAAAATGGTTAGACTCAATAATTTCCAGCCTCACCATATGTAATTTTGTAAAAAACTGTTCTCTTTTTTAGCAACTTTGGGCACATAATGCAAGCCTGTTGCGCAACTCTTCACACCCCAAACCTGACTTAGAAGAAAAAACCAATCTATCTGCAGGCTGAATATTTAATGCTGCATCAAGTGCGGCTGCCTGCTTTGCCTGCTTGTTCTTTGATAACTTGTCTGCCTTGGTGTAGACGGGAAAAGAGACAATATCATTAAACCTGAGCCAGTCGATAAGCTCGCGATCATGCGCTTTTAACGCATGACGTAAGTCAATAATAACAACAACACAGACAAGAGGGTCTCTTAATTCCAGATAAGAGCTGATCAGCTGTTCCCAGGATGCCTGAACACTGCGAGACACCCTGGCAAAGCCATAGCCGGGCAGGTCAACAAGATAAAGAGCCTCATCTACTTCAAAAAAATTCAGACTTTGTGTTTTTCCGGGTTTGGAGCTGGTCTTGACCAGATTTTTTCGCCCGACAAGTTTATTGATCAGGCTTGACTTACCTACATTGGATCGACCGGCAAAAGCAATTTCTGGATATATTGGCTCGGGTAGCTGCTTGATGCTGAAAACCGAATCAAGAAATGAAACTTTTGTGAAATTCATTGTTCACCAGCCGATCGTTTCTCAAATGAAATTCCCATTAAATAACCTTATTAAGAGAATATTCGATTATACCCTCTGCACCAATTTTTTTAAGCTGCGGAATTAAATCCCGAACCTGATGCTCAGAAATTACAGTTTCAACAGAAAACCATGGCTGTTTATACAGCTGAGCGACAGTCGGTGCCGTCACACTGGGCAGGATTTTCAAAATATCATCAAAGCGATCTTCAGGGACATTCATTTTTAATCCTACAATTTTATCTGCACGTAACGCGCCCTGAAGAAGCATGGCAATATGATCAATTTTTTCTTTTTTCCAGGGATCGTTTAGCGCGGCTTTGCTGGCAATAAGCTGCGTATTTGACTCCATAAGTTCATGGATGATCTTCAGCCCGTGGGCGCGAATAGTCGTTTCTGTTTCGGTCACCTCTACAATTGCATCAGCAAGCCCCGATACAGCCTTGGCCTCAGTTGCTCCCCAGGAAAACGAAATATCAACATTTAAGCCGCGTTCTTTAAAAAAATTACGCGTAACATTAACAAGCTCCGTGGAAATTTTTTTGCCATCCAGCTCTTCGACAGTTGTTATGTCTGAATCTCCGGGAACTGCAATAACCCAACGGGTTGGTTTCTTGCTGACCTTGGAATAGACGAGTTCTTCGACAACAACAATGTCAGAGCCGTTTTCAAGAGTCCAGTCTTTCCCGGTTATGCCGGCATCCAGCATACCATCCTCGACATAGCGTGACATTTCCTGCGGCCTGCAGATCGAAATAGAAAGTTCCGGATCATCAATTTCCGGAAAATAATTTCGGGACATCATCCGGATACGCCAGCCGGATTTTTCAAATAAATCAATGGTGGCCTTTTCCAGGCTTCCTTTGGGAATTCCAACCTTTAAAACACTCATAATGGCCTCAGTTAATAAAACAATATAAAATCAGTTTCAGTATCAATGAACAAGAAAGGAACAATCATCCGTAGACCTTGGCCGGATCAAAAACAGGTTGTCCCTGGACCACCAGTTCGCTCCCGCACACCCGACGAAAAAAACAGCTTCGGTACCCCTTATGACAAGCAGCTCCACCAATCTGCTCCACTTTAAAGACGACAGTATCCTGGTCACAGTCAACATAAATGTCCTTTATCATCTGGAGATTCCCTGATGATTCGCCCTTAAGCCATAAACTCTTACGGGACCGACTCCAGTAATGGGCCTTTCCGGTCTCCAATGTTTTTTGCCAGGATTTCTGGTTGATATAGGCCAGCATTAACACTTCACCCGTCGTATCATCCTGAACAATGGCCGGTAACAGACCATCAACGGACTTTGAAAAATCGAGTTCAATCATCAATCACTCATCCTCTTTTGTTGCCGTTTCACCTGACGTCGCATTTGCACTGTTACTTTTGTTTTCTTTTTCCATATAGACAATCATGCATGAAGTACGATGCTGACAATAATCACCTGCATGTCGGCAGGCGGCCTCATCAGAATCCATTTTTTCATGGTATTTTACGCATTCAAGTTCCATTTATTCTTTCCTCAACAGACAGAATGGTCACATTTATGCTTTCACAGACCCTTTGTCAAGCGCTATGCACCTATATAATACACATTGTCAAAATATATTATTTTTCTTAGACTGGCAATGATTGAAAACTAACCAGCATGGCTGGACCAAATTTGTCCGCCACAACAAACCTTGAAAGTTCGCAACTACGGCATGGCAAATCAGGAGCCAGCCAGGACTTTCATTTAAAATACATTCCAAGAGATAACAACATGTGCCCAGTAGCCCTGACAGATACAGTCACTGTTGCCTATACGGCAGCACTTGAAAATGGAGAGATTATTGAGCAGAGTGAAACAGAGCATCCCGTAACCCTCTCCATTGGCGGGGGCAGGCTTTTCAAAGCAGTTGAAGCAAGTCTTTTTGGCATGGAACCAGGAGAGACCAGACAGATAAATGTGCAACCAGAAGATGCGTATGGACATCATGTAGACGAGCTGGTTCAGTCGATTCCTGTTTCTGCCTTTAAAGGAAAAATTACCCCCAAACCAGGCATGATTCTCTCGCTCACCTTACAAAGAGAGGATGGCGAACATATTGTTCCAGCAACTGTTGTTGAGGTCAAT
>JALXCX010000424.1 GCA_026990725.1 Desulfobulbaceae bacterium | reverse complement strand
CCAAAGAAACAGGCCTTAATCGGGAGAGTCTTTATAAATCTCTCTCCGGTGACGGAAATCCAGCCTTTGCAACCATCAAAAAAATAACCAAGGCTCTTGGTTGCAAACTGGCTGTTGCATAAAAAGAGTTCAGGAATAGCCTTAAATTGTAACTACTCTATATTGTATCAGATTGTCTATGGTTGGCTTTAATTCCACTCTCACCCCAAATGCCCAAATGCTCTTGATTAAAGCATGAATTTTCCACCCAGCAATATAATTACCGCATTTTCGGTAGCTTGCTTTCTATATCTAGCCATTAACAAGGGCGGAGAACATCTGTCAAAAGAAGTCCAAGAAAATACAACATTATGGCTGTTGGGCGAATACGAAGGTACATGGGCCCAACAGGTTTCTTGGTTGATGGACAAGTTTTTTGGCCAAAAACACCTGTCCTTGCACTGCTTCTTACGCTCATCCGCTGCTTCTATATTCTTTGTCTTTGTACTGTATTTCATTTTTTCCAAGGTCGGTTTGGAAACTAATGCACGGACCGGGGGGAACCTGTCCCTTTCTGGGGCATTAAGCCTGGGTATCGTCCTCAATCTCATACCGGATTACCTCTCACTGTTGGAAACCCGATGGCTGTTGCGTTGGTTCCAGAAAATTCGATCGTTCTGGATACATGTATTCATTCTTCTGGTGGACCTGTTATTTTCCGGTGTCATAATCTGGTCGGCTATTGCTTTATATGGGCTTATTACTCAGGGTCGTGTGATTACTCCTGCTGAGATGATTGGCGTTTTCAGTATATTTTCCATATTTTTTTACTCGACCTTTTTTACCTCCCTCCTGGCTTGGCTCTATTGGTTGTCTGCCGTTATTATGCGGGTTTTTTGTAAAACCTTTATAAAAAATATTCTGGATACAGAAGAAAAACCATTTCGGTCCATAGCGTTGGTTGCAGCCATTCTAACCTTTATAGTGGTCTTCATGGCCTCCTTTGCTTTGGAGAATAGAGATATTAATGATTGGTGGTGCTCAAATTTTCCAAGTACCTGTCCGGGAGTCTATCGCCTGACCAAAGATGAGGTAAAGGCATTTTTATATCTCTCCCGTGTCTGTGAAGGGATTGATCTGGATTTATGTATGGAAAAGGCAAATAATTATTTTCTCGGTGATGAAGACAAGACCCGCATCTTATGGGAAAAGGCCTGTGAGAATGGACAGGGAACCGGTTGCCTGAACCTTGGCTGGTTATATGCAAAAAGCGGAGGCGGGGCAAGAAATGAAAAACTGGCGGCTGATTTTTTTCAAAAAAGCTGTGAGTACAATGATGGGCGGGGCTGTAACCAGCTTGGTGAGATGTATGTCAAAGGGCGTGGTGTAACCCAAGATGATAAAGAGGCTTTCAAGCTGTTTCAGAAAGCATATGAATTAAAAGTAGCTAAAGGCTCTAAAAATCTTGCTTGGATGTATGAAAAAGGGAAAGGGATAATACAGAATTATAAAAAGGCTGTTACATTGTATCGTGAAGCTTGTAACCAAGGCGAGGTAATAGCATGCTCGAATCTTGGCAGGCTATACCTCTTTGGTCAGGGTGTAGAGCAGAATGACGAACAGGCTGTATTTTACGCCAGCAAGGCATGCGACGATGGCAATTCCACAGCTTGTTCAAATCTCGGTTGGATGTATGAAAAAGGCCGTGGAGTAGAGCAGGATGCAGTGGAGGCCGCTAATCTTTACCAAAAAGCATGCAACAGCGGTGCAAAAGAAGACTGTGCAAACCTTGGCAGAATGTTTAGGGATGGTAGTGGGGTGGTAAAAAACTATCAAAAAATGGATGACTATTTTCAAAAAGCCTGTGATCTGGGTAAGGCTGTTTCCTGTGAAGATCTTGGCTTCATGCTTCGGGAAGGAGAAATAATAGAGCGGAATGACAAGCGAGCTTTTTCTCTATTTATACAGGCATGTAAGCTGGGAGATTTTGGAGCCTGTGGTTGGGCAGGAATTATGTATCAAGAAGGCAGGGGGGTGGAAAAAGACAACAAGAAAGCTGTAGATTTTTACCGACCAGGTTGTGACCATGGAGATGGTCCGTCTTGTCTCAGTCTTGGCGTAATGTATCAACTTGGTTTTGGCCTAAAACAGGATGCAAAAGAGGCTGTCAGGTTATTTGATATTGCTTGCGATAAAAAGGCCTCTCTTGCCTGTTATTATCTTGGTAATATGTATAAAAACGGTCAGGGGACTAAACAAGATCACAGTAAAGCTGTGAATTTATACCAACGTGCCTGTGACTTGGGAGAGGCCAGTGCTTGTTTAGACCTTGGCTGGATACATTATTCTAATCACGGGACAGAGCAGGAGGATAAGCGGGTTTTCCATCTATTTCAAAAATCCTGCAAGTTGGGCAATATCATGGCCTGTGTAGGACTTGGCATAATATATAGAGAGGGTCGGGGGATTCATCAGGATTATGAACAAGCCGCTCAATTATTTTATCAGACCTGTGACAAAGGAGATATCGTTGGGTGTATAGGGCTAATAGCTGCGAAAAGTCAAGGCCATGGAAAAACAATAAATACAGTAGATGCCATTGATCAAATAATCAAATCTTGCAAACAAGAGCATAACAGCCTCTCATGTTATGCTCTCGGCGCCATGTATCGATATAGCCAAGGCGTGGAGAAAAATAACAAGGAGGCTATAATTTTGTATAATCAGGCCTGTAATAAGGGGGTTGAAATGGCCTGTATTGACCTTGGCGCAATGTACCAGGCAGGCCGTGGAGTAACGCAGGGTCATCAAAAAATAACAGCCCTGTATCGCCAGGTTTGTGGCAAGGGTTTTTTTCTTGCCTGTGCCGGGGTAAAACAACTCCTCGAAGAAAATCAGGCCCAAGATTTTAAACCTGTCTTGCAAAAATAATGGTGATTAGCAATAAATTTCAAAAAACAGGGAAAATGAGGGAAAATGAGGGACACGATACGTATTTATTTTGCCCTTGATCATACTCTTTCCCGGGAATATTCGCCAACTGTTGCCGGGAAAGAATTTCCTCCAATAGCATAATTGAGAAATAATTAAAATAAGGATGGAATAAATCCTTAACTCATTCGTTATCCAATCAGAGGGGAATGATTTTAAGACTTCCCCTGGTGTTCGGCCGTATGGGGTCGAAGGAGAGTAACTCATTTTGTGAGGATAACATTATGAAGAGTATTAAAAGAGCTTGTCAATTCGTACCGGTAGCAACTTTTATTCTATGCATGGCAGCCGCAATGGCTTTTGCCGGGCAGCATGGGTT
>JALXCX010000423.1 GCA_026990725.1 Desulfobulbaceae bacterium | reverse complement strand
AAGCTGATGCCGTGCAAGACAGTATGACGTTTTGCCCGTTCGCCAAAAGATTTGACAACGTCAATAAATTCAATGGCCGGCTGTTCAGAACTGTTGGTTTCAGCAGACATAATTACAGCAACACCGCTGTTAAGAGATAATCGAAAATAAGTACCGAAATGGAGGAGATGACAACGGCCTGGGTTGTCACCTTACTGACACTTTCCGCCCCAAAGCCGACACCACGAATCTGCTGGACAAAATACCCGCGGCCAGTACTGATCCAAACAAGAAGAAGAGCAAAAACAAAGGACTTAAGAATGCCTATTTTCAAATCATGATTGGAAACACTGAGCATCATACCGTTGAAATATGACCCGGAACTCACTCCCATAAGTTTTACCCCGGCAAGATAGCCACCCAAAATCCCAACCACGTCAAACATGGCAGTGAGTAATGGTACGGAAATTATCGTCGCAAGCATTTTCGGAGATATTAAATAGCGAAATGGATCAACCGCCATACATTCCAAGGCGTCAATTTGCTCTGATATACGCATAATACCAATCTCAGCGCACATGGCAGAGCCTGCTCTACCGGTAACCATAAGCGCTGTCAACATTGGACCAAGTTCCATGATAAGCGTCAGGGCGACTGCTGAACCAAGCATGCCTTCGGCCCCGAATTTATGCAGGGAATAATACCCCTGCAGCCCGAGAACCATTCCGGATGAAAGGGCTGTGAAGAAAATGACAGTCATTGAACCGGCACCGACAAAGCGAAGCTGTTTCAACAGTTCACGCCAGCGAAATGGATGCCTGAAAACTCCGGTAAGAAGCGAAAAAAGAAAAAGCCCCATCCGGCCCAGATCGGTCAGCATGTAGATAAATCTATCGCCCAGCCGGGCAAATGGTCTGGCCCAGCCGGATACTTCGAGTTCTTGCAACGGTGCCTGCCCCTTATAGTTGAATAGCAATGATTACTTATATGGGAGCTCTTTCTACCATAAAAAAAAGGAAATGCACAAAAATAATGCACATATGTTAATCAGATGACAACAAAGAGGTAGAAATAATCAGCAGGAAGCTGAAAGAGGAGTATTTGAAAATTCGTCTTGAAATTCCGAGACAATAGTTAAAGGATCATCTACATGGTAGAGAAGTACTGTTTGCAAAAACATATAGCTTTCCTTATCCATATCGATGAATTTCAAAGCCAGTTCATCGTAATTCTTTCGGACAATTTGTGCTGAAAGCCTGATAACCTGTGAAGAATGTCGCCCATTTTCCTGCAGCTCAAGCTGACAGCGTAATCCGGGACTCAATGAACTCTTTCCTTTAATGCAGGCGCCACCAATACTCAAATCACGAATTTTTGCAAAATATTGCTTTTCGTCATCTGTATACAAACATCCTGTACGATTGACCGCAACTCTTGAGTAACGACGACGCTCCTGATCATGTTCATTAACGGGATCACACTTCACAGTTTTCCATGCCTCCAGTAAAACTTTTCTTTATTTAGAATATATACCCCCACAAAAAAAATTACCAGATTTTTACACTAAAAAAATAAAGAAAACTCATTGAACGCCAACACCTTACGAGTAAGGCCGCATATATAAAAAAATTGTTAAATGATTTCAGGCGATTCTTCAGTTTCCTGATTTGCCTTCTTTCGCCTTCGCATGATTTGAAAACCGATAATAAGACAAAGAACATAGGTAAAAAGAAAAATTGCCGAAACCGACAGGCCAATCATACCAAACCTGCTTTCAGGAAACTTGTAAACAAAAGGGGAACCAAAATGAGCGACTAGATAGGCCTCAGAGAAGACAGAATTCAGCCAGGCCATAACGAGAAAGACAGGAATCATGTAAACGGTTACATATCTTGCGTAATGATGGGCAAGATAGGTGTTGAAATCGTTGTTGAGTTCGTCATCTGTCACTCTGTAGAGTGCTTCTCTACTATATTTTTCTGTAATATACTGAAGGTTTTGCTGACGACGTCTCTTCTCGGCAAACAGGGCATTGAAGCGTTGAACCTTCTCTTCTACCTTGAGTAATCGACGCAGATAAAAGGAGAAAAAAGACAAAAGTATGGCCAGCAGAACAAGATGAATCCAGAGCGGGACATGCAGAAGGACAAATGGTTTAATAAAAATAAGGCTGAGCAACCTGCCAAAGAGCAGAAACACAGGAGTAATACAATCATAAAACAACCAGTCAAGAATATGCGATATACTTTCCATAACACCAAATAATATATAAAAGAAAAAAGGGGTGGACAATGTGTCCACCCCTTTATACAGCACTTTATCTCAGGTTACAAATTCTAACGCATGAACCAGAGAAGTCCTGTGTATTTGAGACAGGTCAGAATAAGCGCGCCGGCGAGCATCCGTTTCAGGAAGATCTCAGGCAGCTTTTTCTGGATTTTTGGACCAACAACGCCACCACACATAGCACCAGCAGCAATGAGTGCAGCCATGATCCAGTCAGGCTGGTAGCCGAGCATAACATACTTGGCAACAGCACCAACAGAGGTAGAAAATGTACCGGCAAGGGCAATGGGTACGGCCAGATACATTGGATAGCCGACCATTGTAGTCATAAAAGGCATGAACATAAAACCGCCGCCAACACCAAAGGCAGAGGCAATAATACCCATAATCAGACCACCTATCAGCATCATCAGAGGCTTGGCAACAAAAGTCTCACCCCAGAAACGCATATCAAATCTCATGAAGTTGAACTTATCAAATTCAATAGAACCCATTTCCATGGCTTTACCAGATTCTTTCGCCTCTTTTACAGCCTTATTAAATTTCTGAACAATGGCTTTCATGGCTTTTTTCTTCTCAATGGAACCGGGAAGAGACTCGGTAAAGAGCTTCACGCCAATAACAAAACAGATGATACCCAGATAGAATTTAAAGGCAGCAAGGTTCAAATATTTGGCTGAAAGTGGGGGTCCAATAAAAAACGCACCACAAACAATACCAATGGCAAAAGGAATAGCAACAGGGGTTGCAAAACGTTTTTCCTTGATAAAGGTCATAAGACCTGTGATCGGAGAACACATGGTCAGGAACAGGTTTGTCGGTTTAATGGTGTTACCAGCGTTAATACCGACAGGGCCTTTTGTGCCAAGAACAGTGATCTGGAATGCAGCAGTAAAGAGACCACCGGCTGCGCCCATGATAACAAACAGAACACCAATAATAAACGCGCCACCAAAAACAACAAGCGGGTTCATATAGATATTAGCTGTCTTAAAAAAGAAACCAGATTTTTCAATTTTGAAGGTGTCTATTTTCTGTCCATTAACAAAAACAGCCATTTCTGTGCCGGGAGCCGAATTTTTGTAAGGCGCCATGGTCACAGAAAATTTACCAGTGCTTTTGTCAAGGGAAAGGCTTACACCTTTATTCCAGGCTTCTGGCTGCTTGCTATGGTCAGTCAAGACCATACGAGCATTACCGCCACCCTGGGGTTTTTCTTTGGAAATGGTATTAATACCAAATTTCTTTTCATGGGTGAATGTAACAAACTTCCATTGCTTTTCAGTCTTAACCTGACCAAGCATTCCCTGAACAGCGGCAGGAATTTCGCCCCACTTTTTTATTTTATTAACCTTTACTTTGTACTTGAAAGGAGGAAAAGCAAAGATGCCTTTAGTCTGTCCCTTATCGGCATTTTTTATTTTAGCCAAGGTATCAGGAGCATTGGTCAAAACATAATAAACTGGTGGAATAGCGGTATCACCAAAAGCATTTTTTCCGTTTTTGCCTTTAGTCAGCCGCTTTTTCTCTTTAGGACCGGGTGCTTCTGTCGGTTTGAACATTTTATTACTGCTGACAACCACATACAAATCCTGTCCGGTAGCAATTGTGCCCTGAATAGTAATAGGGCTGCCAGCCTTAATTGATTTTGCCGACAGAGTTGCCTCCGTTGCCATGGCACCTGTACTGACCAGCATAACACTTGCCAGAACCGCGCCTAGTAGCAGAGAAATTCTTTTCATACAAATCCTCCTTAATTCGTTGAATAACCTTTACCTACGTTTACTAACAGATGCCAGGCATCTGAGATCCAAAACAGCTTGTCCCTAAAAATAGTTCACCTCCTTTTTCGCTAAATTATTCTCTGTAGCCTCTGTTGACCTCATTACTTGAATTCAACAATATTGGCCTCACCTACATATTCCTTCCCTACAAAGCCGGTCATACTTGTCATTTTACCTGTCAATTCGCTGATGCTCTTTAAGTTTCTGATGATCATCTGAACATCCTGAATTTGATCTTCTTCCACCAGGTCATCTTCCATTAACTGGGCGGCTCCAAGGGCTGCAAAAAGCGGCGAATTGATTTCATGGGCGACTGTCCCTGCAAGATCGACAACACCCTGCAGCTTAACTCGTTCGATCTGTTCTTCCTCAAACTGTTTTTTTGCAGTCACATCTCGTATAATTTCAATGACAAATTCTACTTTTTTATTTTTGTCAAACATTGGATAGGCAGTACGCTCTATCCAGTGTTTTTCACCATCAATATCCTGCGCATGAATAAAACTGGCCGGTTTACCATCCTTGAGCACAGAATCAGCAGGACAAACCTCATCTCCCTGCTCAATTGGGCAGACATCATAATATTCCATTCCAAGAACCTCGGACTCGGCCAGCCCCATCTTTTCTAGAAACACCCGGTTTGCCATGACAACGTGCTTGTTCAGATCGAGCACAATAAGTTGCGGTCTAATACAATTTAAAATATCAGTTAAAAAACGCTCATTTTCCTCAATCTGATTAAAAAGCAATGTGATTTTCGTGTACGTTCTGGCGTTCTGGATGGCCGAACCGCTGGCCTCGGCCACGGTAAGAGCAAAATTTACCTCAGACCTGGAAAAGGAATGCATCTCTTTGAAAAGAATGCGCAGGACCCCGATCACCTCACCTGCTACCTTAATAGGGAGAGCAAGAAGAGAGGTAATCCCCTCTTCCTGCATATCTTTTTTATAACGAACCCTATCGTCATGGGCAACATCCTTAATGGTTACAGGCTCACCTGTGAGCACCATGACAACATTCTTTTCCTTCTCGACCTTCCCTCTGTCCAGATAGCGCTCTGAAAGACCATTGGCTGCAACAAGTTCAAGACAATTTGTCTGCGGGTTCACTAGCCGTATTGTGCATCCCTTGGCACCGAGGCTTGCGGGTAGACGTTCCACAATGGTTTGAAGAATTTTATCCTGATCAAGGGTCGAGTTCACCAACCTGCTGATCTCCTGGACCTCGTTCATAAAATTGACTTGATTCTCCATTTCCTTAAACATCCGGCTGTTGGAAATGGCCAGACCGACCTGCTCGGCCAGTGCCATGGAAAAAGAAATCTCTCCAGCTGTAAAAACCCGGTTATTACGGGTCAGCATCCGCATAATACCGATTATGGCATCCTGAAAAAGAATAGGCAGTGTGAGAACAGATTTTATACCCTCAATCGAAGCCGCTTCCCGGTCTGTATAGGTAGGATCCTCATCAAGATCGACCTTGGCCACCGGATAGCCGGACTTGATCATCTCCATGGTTTCCACAGTATCAATGGTTTCCCTTGAGAGATACTCACTGGAAAGACCTGTAGCCGCACCTAAAATAAAACTATTGGTCGTCGGATCCAGCAGGCGGATCGTACAGGCATCGACATCAAGTTCTTCCGGCATCATCCGGACAATGGCATCCATGACCTGCTGATAATCCATAACCATGGATGTCAGGCGGGTTACCTTCTGGTACACCTTGAGAAATCTTCGCTCTCTGTCCTGTGTTGCTGCTTGTGTCATTCCGTCCTCAAAAAAACAAACTAAACGATCATTGAAAAAAAATTGGGGCCAGCCTCCAGATGCATTGGCTGGTCACCCAATCAGCCAGCCAACACCTTTGCCACTTTGTCTTCAAGTTCATCACGGTCAATGGGTTTAACGCAGTATTCATCCGCACCAAGACTTATAGCCTCGCGTGCAGTTTCAACGGTGGGATACCCGGTCAGCATTATGGCATGCATGTCAGGGGCGGCTTCCTTCATAAGGGCCAGCACCTCGACACCGCTCATCTTTTTGAGCTTAATATCAAGAATGGCAAGATCCACTTTATTCTCTTTTACATAGGCAATAGCATCGTCCTCTTCAGTAAAGGTATGAACATTATGCCCTTTTTTGGTCAAAATCTTTCCGATCAGGACAGTTGCATCCTGTACATCATCAAGTGCCAGTATTTCTGCCATTTTTTTCTCCTTCAATTATTCATCTGTTAAAACAACATTGTATACAACGATTATATCATTTTGCAGCCACAGCATCTGCTTCTGTTGCGACAGGCAAAATAATACGAAAGACAGTGCCCTGCTTAGTCTGCCCGGTCTCAGTATCTTTAATCGGACTTTCCAGTTCAATTACGCCACCATGATCCTTAATAATCCCATAGGAAACTGACAGGCCAAGCCCGGTACCTTTGCCAACCGGTTTTGTTGTAAAAAAGGGATCAAAAATTTTGTCTTTCACCTCTTCGGGGATACCATGACCGCTATCACGTACTTCGGCAATAACATGACCTACACCGGGGTCATAGGAAGTACGTAGAGTTATATCACCACTGCCCTGCTCTTCCATGGCATGGTGGGCATTATTCACGAGGTTGACAAAGACCTGGCGTAATTTTTCAGCATCGCCCACAACTTCCGGCAAATCATCATCAAGCTCCAGGTGCCCGTGTATATGATCAATACTCAAATTATGCTCAGTAACTGCCAGAACATCGGAGAGGACCTCATTGAGGCTGAGATTTTCTCTGACACTTCCAGTTTGACGGGAAAACTTAAGAAGATCAGCAACAATTTTACGCGATGCTTTTGTCTGCCGCTCAATCACCACAAGATTTTGAAAGGCTTCTGAATCCTCTGCAAAATCATCTTTCATTAACTGCGCATAACCTAAAATAATGCCCAGAGGAGTATTAATTTCATGGGCAACTCCGGCAGCCATCTGCCCGACAGAAGCCATTTTCTCGCTGGAAACAAGCTGTTCCATCATGGTCTTCATTCGGGTCAGGTCTTTGGCTATTGCTTCACAACCGACAAGAACGCCCTGGTCATCAAAAACAGCAGTGGCTGAAAGCAAAACATAAATAAGGGAACCATCTTTTTTCCTAAACTCAATCTCTCTATCCTGAAGAAAACCATCATGTGTAATACATGTATAGTATTCGTCCAAATCAGCGTGATGGGAAAAAACATGAGGCAAATTGAGATGTTGAGCATCTTCTTTGCTGTAACCAAGCATTTTAAGACCCGACTCATTAATATCGAGCAGGTTATGTTCTGTATCGCAAAAAAACACCATATCCTTTGATGCGGAAAAAAGATGACGGAATTTCTTCTCCGATTTGGAAAGCTCTGCTGTACGCTCCTCAACCTTTTCTTCCAGGCTGGTGTTCATCTCTTCAAGATTAAGATTGAGATGCTTGAGTTCCAAAGCCGCACTCTCAAGCTTTCTATTGGTCAACTTGAGAATCTGTGCCTTCTTCTCAATAAAGGTATAGGCCTGAACTCCTTTATGATAGAACATGGTGACAGCTGCTACAGATATAAGCAGCAACGTATTGAAACCGCCTGAATACGGTGAAATTGTTTTCCAGATATGTCCGTTGTCTGAAAAAAACAAAAAATTCTTCACCATGTGGCCGGCCGCTCTTGAGATAGAAAAAGCTGCAATGGCCACACAGATATAGAAAAGATACCCCCAGAGAAAGTTTTCCGGCTGTTTTCTGGTCAGGTAAAATGCGTAGCGCATAGCCAGAAATGCAAATATAATATCTGCAATAGATCCGGCAGTATCCATGACAATGGTTGGAAAAAGAGGCAGACTGATCATAAGGCTTCCTCTTTTTCCGAATCTTCAACAGAAAAATATAACGTTCGCATCCCTTTATAGAGATAGAATAAAGCAGGCACGACAAAAAGATGATCAAACTTGGCTAAATAAAAAAGCAGTGTTCTAAAAGTGTCAGCCCCCTGAACACTGCCGCGTAAATACCCGCCGGCCCCGGAAACAATATGAACATCCACATGCCCGGCCATGGCATGCCCCAGAAAAGCGACAACGTTCCAGCACAACATACAGAGACAGAATTTCAAAAGGTATTCCCAGCCTTTCCCGGCAAATGAAGATCTCTGCACGTCCCAGTACAAATAGACAAGGGCAAGAAAAAAATAGATATGAGCAATTTGATGGACATACATCCCTTCCGGAGCACCGTGGGCCTGTAACGCCCAGGCACTTGCAGGACATACAAAATTGTAACCGCATGTGAAAACGGCCAAAGTTAGAAGTATTTTTTTTCCTGAACAATATTGCATTTTTTCTTAATGACGACTCTACACAGAGAAAAATTAGTAATTAAAATTTATTAAATAAAGAAACAAAGCTTATAGAACAATTCGTTATGCAGAATTTATACCTAAAAGCTACCAAAATAAAGATTTTTATTTTTATAAAAGATATCAAAGAACTAAATCATTTTAGATATAAGAACTATTCACAAAAATGGAAACATACGCACATAATTACAAATTAGCGCAACTGAAAAGTTGCACGTGAGGCAAAAACGGAGCACGCCTTTCTCCTTTGATAGAGATGGAAAAAAGAACCGGATAAAAGAGAAGAAAGGGAAAAGCGTCCAGATAGTGCCGATAATTAACTGAAGTCTTTGCAGCAGTTAAGTTTTGCAAAAAAAACATTGATTACCGGGTACGGCCGGGAGGAAACAGAGGTTTTTTGTAAAGCTTGTCCTGAAAGCCACTGAACATCGACTAGTTATTATCTTACAATAAAAACAATAAGAACAATAAAAGCTAAGGGAATCGTTGAAAGCATGAATAATTAGAGGGTTTAGTGCGTTATCAAACAATATTCAAAACACAGTTAAAAAAACTACGCCCATTCCTCCTTAAACAACCATTTTCAAGTGACGCATGCTCACCAATTCGCAGAAAGGAGACGATGGTGCCATTAAAAAGTTGCACCAACCCCTAACAGATACAATTGGCCCGCTGCAAGAGGCAATGAAAGCCCAGAGTTGGGTATGGGAATCTGACATCTGGAGCCAATAGTGATTTTCATAAAAAACTGCACCGTGAAAAAAGCTGACCGACCCGCAAACCAGACAACGAAAAACAAAAGTAAAAATCTTTGTAACTATTCAGCTGCACCCCATGGTGCGGCGATCAGGCCTCCTTACATAGACGGGCTATAGTTCGTTGGCCTGCTTACCGCACCATGGAGTACATCTAAACAGTTACAGGCCACAGGTTATGCCAGCATTATGCTGATACCTGAATAGTTACAAATCTTTTTCAGGAACGAAATTCACTTGATCGAACCCCGTATCTGCGCATTAAACGCTGAAAAGCCTGACGTTCCATACCACATTGTCGGGCAGCAGCAGAAACATTACCTTGACTGGCAGAGAGCGCTGTTTTCAGGTAGGTGCCGGTGAAACAACTCAACACTTCCTCTTTCGCCTGCTTATATGGAAGATGAAGCAGTCCGTCCTGATTTTGCAGAAAAACACCTGCCCCGTCTGCGCAACCTCCTGCATCAGCCAGCAAATCTTCAGAGGCTATCGTACCGCCGTCACAGAGAAGTACAGCCCTGTTAATAATATTCTCCAGTTCCCTGACATTTCCTTTCCAAGGCCGCCGCATGAGACTCTGCATGGCCTCAGAAGCAAATTCGATTTCAGCCCTTTCATGTTCCTTGCAGTACGTTTCCAGAAAATGTTGCGCAAGCAAAGGAATGTCATTGATCATTTCAGACAGACTCGGCATGGTCACCGTCATAACATTGAGCCGGTAAAAAAGGTCCTCACGAAACTCACCTTGCTCAATTTTCTTTTCCAGATCCTGATTGGTTGAGGCAAGAATCCGCACATCAACAGGATAGGTTGTGGTCTGGCCGAGGGGCTGGATTTCCTTTTCCTGAAGAACCCTGAGCAATTTGGTTTGAATTGCAACGGGAATATCAGCAATTTCATCGAGCAGAATCGTCGACTCATTTGCCTTGAGAAAGAGCCCCTGTTTATCGCGATCAGCTCCAGTAAAAGCACCTTTTTTATAACCAAAAAGCTCACTCTCAAGAATATGTTCAGGCAAAGCCGGACAGTTAACAATGACCATGGGCTTTGCCGCCCGATTGCTCATGGCGTGTAAGGCTCTGGCCGCAAGCTCTTTCCCGGTTCCAGACTCTCCGCGTATAAGCACAGTTGCCCGGCTCGGAGCAAGTCGTTTCAAGAGATCAAGGACCTGACGCAATTTTTTTGATTTACCGACAAAACCGGACTCATCCTGATGTTCTGTCAGCCGGTACTGCAACTGACGATTCTCACGAAGCAGCATTGACCGCTCAATTGCCCTTGTGACCGCATGTATTATCTGATCATTGTCAAAAGGCTTTTCAAAAAAATCATACGCACCCTCTTTGAGTGCCTGCACCGCCATCTCAATGGTGCCATAACCGGTCATTATAATCGTGGTCAAGGTCGGATCAAATCGCGAGAGACGGCGCAAAAATTCAAACCCGTCCATCCCGGGCATCTTAATATCAGTCAAGACGACATCAGGCACCCAAGCTTCAGCAATTACCAGACCTTCATCACCGGAAACAGCCATTTTTACGTCGTAATCACAACTTTTTGTCAGTACCTTACGTAACAGAAGAAGCATATCGCGTTCATCATCAACAATAAGTACTTTTTTCTCTTTTTCCTGCTGTTCCATAGAGCTCAACGTCTCACTTATCGAATTGTTGCCCCAACC